>VBBH01000096.1 GCA_005888695.1 Candidatus Bathyarchaeota archaeon | reverse complement strand
CTCTCATAGGAGAGGAACACCAGAAATGGTTACGATGGAAGAAATAAGCAAAGAACTCGACAAGGTTGTCGATCCTGAAATAGGCATGCCAATCACCGAGATGCATCTCGTGGATGAAATAGCCATCGACGAAGGCGACGTTCTCATCAAATATCATCTCACCGCCCCATTCTGTCCCCCCATATTCGCCGAAGACATAGGGCGCAATATACGAATCCTGACCGAGAAACTTCAAGGCGTGAAGAAGGTAACCGTCCTCTTGAGCGGACATGTGATGCAAAACGACATCAACCAACGCGTCAACCCTGGTTACACCCCCCCACCTCCTCCCGTCAAAACAGCTACCGCGTCAAAGACAGGCTAGGTAAATGCCTCGCGTGCAAATTTGCACGGTCGCTGATCTAGAAGATAACACAATGCGCCGGCTTGTTCTGAATGGTCAGGAAATTCTTCTAGCCAAAGTAAGCGATAGGTATTTTGCAGTTAGCGAGCGCTGCACCCACCGCGGCGGACCACTATCAGAAGGCAAGCTTGCAGGGCTCAGTGTGACATGTCCGTTACACTTCGGAGAATTCAATATTCAGACAGGCGAGGCCACCAGTCCTCCAGCCGCGGATCCCCTTCGAACCTACAATGTTAGCGTCGAGGCAGGAGAAGTCTATGTTGACCTACCCGATCACTAAGGGGTTGCAGTTTTCGATGCTGTCCGTTCTCCCCGGATTGCATCGTACAAGAACGCTCCCAACAATCCACCCAGCATTGGGCCAATCACGTAGATCCAATAGTTACTGAAAATCGTGAGACCGAACACAGCCGACCCTAGAGTCGGTCCCCAAGTCCTTGCAGGGTTTAATGAGGCTCCGGATATTGGACCAAACATCCAGATTATCCCTGCAAGAACCAGGCCGATAGCCAATCCTGCAAGTGCGTTTGAGCTGGTTCCGGCTTCGTGATCGGTAGCTCCGAAAACTGTGAAAGCGAGAATGGCGGTACCGATAATCTCGACGAATAAAGCTACACCTATTCCAAAATCGGGATTGACAACTGTATCTCCTAGGAAAGTAGACTTAGCGACACTGTACGTTTGCGGACTGCCAGACCAGATAGCTAACTGAACAAAACCTGCGACCGAAGCCCCGGCGAACTGAGCCAGAATATATGGAGCAACCTTCGCCTTATCAATGCGTTTAGCCGCCCAATGAGCAATCGTTACCGCGGGATTGATGTGTGCTCCAGAGATGTGGCCGATGGAGTAAGCCGCTGCAATCAAAGCAACTCCATGCGCGAGCCCGATGAACCCGAGCCTTGTCATTGACGAGCCAAAACCCTCCAAGTAACTCAGGGCTGTGATAGTACCCGGACCGATCAGGGTAAGGAGGAATGTACCCCAGGCTTCAGCCAAGGCTTCCCTCTTAATCGATCCCAAATCGAGGCTTTCCGGCAAATCCAGGCTATATAGGACTTTTTTGGGCATTCCATGCCGAAAATTGGCTCTGACTGGAGGCATGGAGGTGTCAATCGGTAGCAAAGCATTTTTCAGCTAAGAGATAGCTTCTCCTGTCTGGAAGAGCAGAGGGATTTGGCACTTAGAAACAGTCTAACATGGATGATTGGCGGGCCCCAAGGAAGCGGCATCAACTCCGTTGCAGAAAACTTTGCGAAGGCATGCATACGAGGCGGCCTCCACATATTCGCCAACATCGAGTATCACTCCAACATCAAAGGAGAACACAGCTATTATCGGCTTAGGGTTGAGAACCAAGAAGTCCATTCCCATGTCGACTGGGTCGACCTCCTAGTCTCACTGGACAAAGAAACACTCTTCGGCGACCTGCACAAGCCCAAGCCAACTCACAGAGGACACAGACACGAAGTGAGCCCTGGCGGTGGAATAATCTACGATAGTAGCCTCAGGCTGACCCCGGAATCCTTCGGAAGGGACGACATCAAATTATTCCCCATACCATACATGGACCTCTTGATACAAGCTCTCAAAGAATACGGAAAGGAAAGAGAACTCAGCAAATATCAAGTGATGGTCAACACGATCGCGCTAGGAGCAAGTCTCGGACTGGTCGACTACGACTTCACTCTGGCCTCCAACGCGATTAGGGAAGGATTCACAGGACGAAAGGCCAGCCTAGGGGACCTGAACGTCAGCGCCGCAAAACGCGGGTACGAGTTCGCGAAGAACACTTTCGGTGATGGCTCGTTCCCAATGAAACTCCACACCCAACCCCTGACCGGGAGGAAGATGATGATACGCGGAGTACAGGCAATAGCAATCGCCAAACTAAAGGCTGGATGCGGCTTCCAGACTTACTATCCCATCACTCCGGCGACGGACGAGAGCGAATATCTTGAGTCACATCAGCCAGATTACAATTTGATTGTTGTGCAGACAGAGGATGAGATTGCTGCAATCACCATGGCTACGGGTGCTGCTCATGCGGGACTGCGAGCTTCAACGTCCACGTCCGGACCGGGCTTCTCACTGATGGCGGAAGGACTTGGATGGGCAGGCATAACGGAGGCACCCGGTCCAGTCATAATCTTATGGCAACGCGCCGGTCCAGCAACAGGACTCCCAACGAGAACCGAACAGGCTGACTTGCGGTTCGTGTTACATGCGGCACATGGCGAGTTTCCAAGAATAGCGATCGCACCTGGAGATGTTGAGGAATGTTTCCGCGATACGTTCGATGCGTTCAACTATGCGGACCGGTATCAGGTACCAGTGATAGTCCTAGCTGACAAGTTCCTCGCAAGCAGCTACAGGAGCATCGACTTGTTTAATGGAGATGGAATGAAGGTAGACAGAGGAGACATGCTCCAGGAAGAGGATATTGCAAAGATGGGTGACTACAGAAGGTACCAATTCACAGAGCTGGGAATATCCCCGCGAGCTATCCCGGGCCAAAAGGGCGGAATATTCTGGACAACCGGAGACGAACATGACGAGCAAGGACACATCACGGAAGCGTCAGAGGTTAGGATCAAGATGATGCGAAAAAGGTTCCGAAAAATCGAGCTCGCTGGCGAAGTCATACCCGACCAGAAGAAAGCGACTCTCCACGGTCCCAAGAATGCGTCAATAACACTGGTTGGATGGGGCTCAACCAAGGGCGCCATCGTAGACGCGATGCAAGACCTTCGAATGGATGGAATCGAAACAAACTTCCTCCAGATACGGTACGCCAGTCCCTTCCCAACAAGCTTCGTCGATAGAGTACTTTCGACTGCTGGTCAGAAGATCATGGTCGAAAACAACTACTCCGCCCAGATGGCTGGATTGATACGAGAGAAGACGGGCATTGCAATGGATAATAAGATAGTCAAGTTCGACGGAAGACCATTCTCACAGAACGAAGTCTATGAAGGGGTAAAAGACATATTGAAGAACAGGATAAAGGAGGTAACGGTCACACATGCTTGAACTCAAGACCTACAGGACCCAAGTACACAACGACTGGTGCCCAGGCTGCGGAGACTTCGGCATCGTCAACGCCATACAAATGACACTCCTCGAAATGCAGATGGAACCACACCGGGTTGCCGTGTTCTCAGGAATCGGATGCTCGGGCAAAACACCCCACTTCATCAACGCTTACGGCTTTCACACACTACATGGGAGATCCCTGCCAATAGCTACAGGAGCCAAGCTCGCCAATCCGGAACTCACAGTTATTGCAGTAGGTGGAGACGGAGATGGCTTGGGAATTGGGGCTGGACACTTTGTCAATACTGGTAGACGCAATCTTGACTTCACCTACGTATTGTATGATAACCAGGTCTACGGACTGACAAAGGGACAGGCCTCCCCGACCCTTCCTAAAGGGTTGAAGACAAAATCAATGCCCTCCCCAGCTATAGTAGAAGGGATCAACCCGATCGCAATGGCCTTAGCATCAGGGTACACTTTCGTCGCCAGAAGCTATGCACTCGACGTCAGGCATCTGAAGCAGACCCTGAGACAGGCGATAGAACATCGAGGAAGCGCTTTTGTCGATGTACTGCAAACATGCCCTACGTACAACGACATCAATACGAAAGAATGGTACTCAGGTGACGATCTACCGTCGAAACAGCCAAGACTGTACAAGATGGAGGAGACTGGGTATAACGGCGTTGTATCCGATTCGACGAAACATGATGAAGTAACCCAGAAAAAGATCGATGCCTTCGTCAGATCGTTCGAATGGGGCGAGAAGATACCCGTTGGAGTCTTCTACAAACTCAACACTCTCACCTTCGAGGATCAGTTGTCAACAAGAATGCCCGCGCTGAAAGAGACACCGTTCGTTAAGCAAGACATCTACAATAGAGATATTACGCCACTATTCGAGGAACTAACCTAGGAAAAAGAAACGAGGCGTCAGTAGAGGCTTCTCTCATCCTTTATTTCTTAGCTGGAGAGGTAACGGGGAGCCTAAGATCCATTCCGACAGTCCGAAATCCAAGCTTTGGCGTTAGCGGCATTCTTCGCTTGTGCTCGCTGGCTAGCCATCGATTTCTGACGCGAGTTACCATCGATATTGGAAGAGATAGGTCACTTGCTATCTCTTTGGGACTGAGCCATCTCTCAAGTCCCCAGAGAATCTGGTCGATTGTATCATAGCCAAATCCAAGTTCCTTCTCGGCAGTTTGTCCAGGCCACAACTCTGGGCTAGGCGTCTTTGTGTAAATGCGACGGGGAAGATTGAGGTGCTTGGCAATGTCTTTGACCGATGTCTTGTAAACATCCCCTAATGGGAGGACATCGCATGCTCCGTCTCCGTACTTCGTGTTCCCACAGAAGGCATATTTGCCGTTGCGCTCTACGAGAACGTTCTCGAAGGGTGAGACAGAGGGACACCAGACCTTCCCTCTGTACTGAAGGATCTCTGTGTTGGAGTTATCGAAGGATTTCGTCCTGGGATTATGCACGCTGTAAAATATCTCAAAACGTGTAGATGACCGTATTATTTTATTCTTGAACCTTGTGACTTGCGGGGGACGAATTCTCACCGATGCGATCAATCCCAGCTTTGCAAGCAACTCGACGACCCCATCCTTCAATACCTTAGATGATGTATAGAAAGCTCCGAGCCGATCGTTATGGCTACCGTCGCTGTCCTTCAGTCCCGCCATCAAACTTCTCAACGTCTTCGAATCGTATTGCAGCATCCAAGAAGGAATGCGTTTGTTCCTCGCCCCGATTCCGAACTGGGAGAAGAACTCCTGAATGGCTTTCGAGGATATTCTGACGAGATCAGGCGTCTGGGAATATCCGATGCCATACTTCTCCAGGATTCGGAGAAGGCGATTTCGTATCACCGGTTTAGAGTAGGTGGGTAGGGCAAAGTCTGTCTCGTAAGTCTCGTACGTTTTCAGACTAGGATTGGGCTGAATCAACGAGACAAATTGGCCCCTGTTACTACGTGCAGAAGCCAGATATTCAGCTCTCGTCATGCTACTCTTGACGGGAACTGAGATTGATCCCTTTACCGTACAACCGTCACCTATGAATAGACCGGCAACGTAGAGCAGGTCTTCAATCGAAACGCTAACGGTACGCTCAACATGGTTCTGTTTGAACCTTAGCGGCATCGTCATCGGTAGGTTCGGCGCGCCATCCCATCCCCGAGGCACGGGCATAATAACGTAAGAACGTCCCGCGGACTCGTCGGCGCGTCGAAAAAGGACCCTCCCACCTGACGTTTGCACAAGCATTCTGTGGTTAGGGGTAACTAGCAGATCACCACTCACTGACTTGAAGTGATACATTTCTCCTGCATAATCAAACTCATACACGTTTTCCACAGGAACCTCGACTAATTTGTGGGTTTCAGTATCGAATGAGAAAACTATGTCTCCGCTCTTAAGTTCAGAATGGTCCTTCAAACCATCCCTTGTCAAAACACGGGTCTTTTCATCGTAGCAGAAGTAACCTAGCATCACTTCACTCTTATCGCCTGTCCCGATAACAAGCCCATCAGATACATTCGCTTTGTAGTAGAGGATCGTTGCTCTGAGGCGGGCCTTAATGTTTCCCCAAGCGATTCGTCTATTCGAAGGATCAGGGTCTAGCATTGTCCTAGCAACATCTTGAAAGGGCGTTATGTCAATGACTTCAAATCTCACTCGGAACTGTCGGGCGACTTTTCGCCCGTCTTCAATGTTCCCCGGTTTGAACGTCTCGTTCTCGGGCATTGATAGCCCAAGCACTTTGCTACCTCCTACGGCGATGGCGCAGAGAGCGGCAGTAACACTGGAATCTAGTCCCCCTGACATGCCAACAACAAGCTGCTTCGCTCGCGCCAATTCTGCTTGAATCCGAATGAACCGTGCCAATCGGTCAATGGTTTCCTTCGGTTCTCGAATCTCAAACTTGCTTGGAGTCCTAAGCCTGGAGGCCATTGTCCATGTAAAGTTGGGATTTCACGGTGTATTAAAGACCGGTTCGGTTGGGATGGTCTAGCTGACCAGTCGCGAGCTTCGCTCGTCGGC
>VBBH01000095.1 GCA_005888695.1 Candidatus Bathyarchaeota archaeon | reverse complement strand
TCAACTCATTCCTTCTATTTCCAGAACTGGTAGGGTTCGGGGCCGGATTGGGGTTAATAGTGTTTCCAACTAACCCGACATGTTAACGTAATCCTATCCTTGTGTGAAAGTTACTCCGTGCCCGCCGGATGGATACTTCCAGTGTATCGCCTTGGCGCCGAGTTTGTGACAGACGATCAGACAGGCGCCGGTCTCCATGCAGCCCTCGGTATTGTAGACCAGCTTCTCCTCCCAGACATACACTTGGGCCGGGCAGATGTAGAGGCATGGCTTCTTTTCACACTTGAAACAAGTCTCAGTGTCCACCGTGATAAAGGGTTCAGGATCCTTGCTGAAAGATAGGGTGCCTAGTCGTTTGTCCAGAGATAATTTTTCCTCGGATTCAGTCATTATTAGAACGTCCTTGCTCCGCGCAAGAGATCACGTATCAGAGTTAGAGTCGAGACTCTACCCTTCGTTTGAGCTCTCAACTCCTTGTATATCTTCCTCTTGCCCTTACTATCTACACGATAGACAGCTTCTGCCGCTGAACAGACAAGTTCAGGATAGACGGAGTATAACCGTCTGTTTCGCAAATAGTTTGGAACCTTGCTGAATGTGTACATGTCCTTCAATGAAGGCTCACTCTTCAGTCTCTTCGCGTAAGAACGGAGCGAGTTTGCGGAATAGTCTTTCTTCTTGCGTGCCTCGAGAATGGTTTCTGCGGCTGCTATGCCTGCCATGATCGCCATATCGACGCCTCTGAACGTGTAGCCATTATTCAACAGGTGACCAGCAGCATCGCCTGCTACCAACATTCCTCCCGTAAACGGTCGATTAATCATTCCAGGTCCGGCTTCTGGGATCATGTGAGCATCATATTCCAGCGTTTTTCCGCCGCGAACAAGCCTCTTGATACGCGCATGTTCCCGAAACGTGTTCATCAATGTGTGTGAGGGTATTGCCTTGAGCGAGACGTCATCTCCACCGACCACCAATCCTAAGGCTAGGCTATTCTTGTTGGTGTACAGGAATCCTCCACCTCGGAGACCCTTGGTGGGGTAGCCGGCATAGACATGGGCCATCCCTTCACCCGACTCCAATCCCAAACGCTCCTCTATCGTCTCAGCCGGGAGTTCCGTGACGTCCTTCATGCCAATCGATATCTCCTCGGGATTCAGCATTGTGATCAGACCCGCCTTGCGAGCCAGGTTTGTTGTCGTCCCATCACATGCTATAACGGCCTCCGCCGGGATCTTGTCCTGACCGGCGACGATGCCTTTGACTTGGCCATTGTCCATCATTAGATCGTCTACTCGGACATCATTGATCAGAGAAGCCCCGGCTTTCTCTGCCTCCTCGGCCAACCACTTGTCGAACCTGGCCCGTATCGCTGTGAAGCTTGTTTGGGTCTCTTTAGATTCGAACTCGACGGTAAAGCTGTTCTCGTTCGTCATGAAGGTGATGCCTTCTTTCCTGATGAACCGTTCTATCGGAGCCTGTTTCCAACGATCACCCAGCAGGCGTTTCAAAGCGTAGGTGTAGATTCTGCCCCCAAAGACGTTCTTCGACCCGGGAAAACTCCCTCGTTCGAGAAGAAGGACTTGTACGCCTTCCTTCGCGAGGGTTAAGGCGGCCGCGCTGCCGGCTGGCCCGGCTCCAACGACTGCTACCTCGAACCCTTCCATGGACATCTAGTTTTTGCTCTTTGTCATCGGAGGATGATGGATTATTCAGCTTTAATGATCAGATCAGGACTCTTTCTTGGAGTTCTTTTCTCGATCGTATCTCTGCCTGAGAATCTCTTCAATGAGTGTCGTTGCTCGGCTTACTTGTCTCTGAAGCGCCATGGGGTCGTATCCAACTGGTGGTTTACTGTTCAAATAGCGTTTGTAAATGTCATAGTCGAGGAATTTCTTGCTTGTCTCAAAGATTGACATTAGCGCTGTACTGTCCATCTCTTCGAGATCCGACCTTTTGCAGTGATAGAATCCATTGTCTCTTGCAAAAGTGATCTTCTCATTCCCGGTCGCATCGTCGTGCACGTCGGCCCATAATCTGCTGTCAATGACGTCCTCGACAACTGATCCGTTTTTGAGCTTGTTCTCGTAGGATCGGTAGAGTTGTTCAGCCTCGCCAGGTTGTAACTCTAGTTTCGTCGAGAGTTCCTCGAAGCTGAGACCTTTCTTGTGTAGATGGAAGCATGCTTCTTCCAGGTATGCTCGGTATTCCTCGTTTGATTCTTCGTTGTCTGTCAATTGGACCATCTGATTTATTTGATGTCCCTTAGTCTCTCGAGCACGACCGGCAGAATGTCTTCTACTCCGATCCCGACACACTTTACTCTTTGGAATCTCAATCTGCTCACTAGCTGTTTATCCTGAGTTATTACAACTAACCCTCGTTCCTTAGCGAGCTTCAATATCTCTGTATCATCAGTCCCTGGTGGGACCTTCTCCGTATCCCAGCCTTCATCTTTCAGAAATCGATCCAAGCCATAGGGCAGTCCCTCGTCCAGAAGAAGTACGGGCCTATGATATGCAGGGGCGTTGTTGCTCATTTTACAACCGGAAGTCTGGATTGCCTATGAATATTGCCAGGTACCGCAGGGGCTCGATGCCCTCTCGTATCGAGCTGTGAACGGCACCTGGTGGGATAACCAGCATTGTTCCGGGTGCGACAGCAACTTGTCGATCGTCTATCCGTGCAAGCCCTCTGCCGGAAATATAGTACAACGTTTCCTCCACTGCATGCTCATGAGGTGGGACGATCCCCGTGCATTCAACGTATCTTACTGCTAATTGGTGGCCAGATTCAGCTCGGGAGAGATGCCAACGCTTGAAGTCTCCAACTTTCTCGGGGACTACCTCAGCAACGCGTTTGACGATCAAAGGTGCAAATCGGGATCGGAACTACTGGGATTTAAGACTAATATGCGATATCGAGAATTCTTCATTGCTATTTCCCGAGATATTTCTTGAGCTCGTTCGTCAAGGCAGGCACAACTTGGAAGACGTCCCCTACGACTCCATAATCCGCGAAGCCGAAGATGGGTGCATCCGGGTCCTTGTTGATTGCCACGATGACCTTCGAGTTGATCATTCCCACCCGATGCTGGATAGCGCCGGATATTCCACACGCGATATAGAGAGTAGGCGAGACCGTCCGTCCTGTCTGTCCCACCTGATCGGAATGGGGACGCCATCCCGCATCCACCGAGGCCCTGGATGCACCAACAACGCCACCCAATGTCTCGGCAAGCTCCTCGAGGATCTTGTAATTCTCCGGTCCGCCCATCCCTCTCCCTCCTGAGACGATTACACTTGCCTCGGTCAGATCCATCTTTTTTCCAGCATGTGCATGATATTCGTGTACTGTCATTCGGGACTGTGGCTTGTTGAATTGCAGTTCTTCGACCTGTGGGGTTTTCTGAGAGGGGGCCTCTTTGGCATTGAATGCGTTTGGCCTAAGCGTAGCCATGAACGGGGTACTATTCATTGTGACGCGTAGAAACGCCTTGCCCGCGTAGACTGGTCTCGTCGCGACGACTCTGTCGCCCTCGATGTCTAGTTTGGTTGATTCAGTAGCAACAACAGTGTTCAACTGAATTGCGAGCCTTGGAGCGAGGTCTTTGCCGGATGAGGTGGCGGGCATGAGGACGATGCCCGGATTGGTTTTGCGAACGGCTTCCAGCCCAATCGCTCGATAGTAGTCTGGATGGTAAGTCTTGAGATCGGGATTATCGACAACTAGTACCTTGTCGGCGCCGTACTTTCCCAGGTGGCTTGTTTTTTCTTTGATTCCATAGCCAATTGCCACGGCTACGAGGCTTGTGCTGAGCAGTCCTGCGATCCTTTTTCCTTCAGTCACTGCTTCGAGGGATGCCCTCCGGAAATCTTGTCCGAATGTTTCTGAGAACACGAGGACCGGACTTCGGACCATAGTGCCTAGATCACCTTGGCCTCTTCATGCAACACCCTGATCAATTCAGGTACCGCCCCAGGACCCTTGCCGATTATCCGACCCTGGGGTCTAGGTGGAGGATATTGCATCGAGACCGTTTCGAGAAGGGCGGGAAATGATTTTGGTTCTTTAACCGTGATAGGTTTCTTCCGTGCTGCCACAAGTTCTCGCAGGGACGCGTATCTTGGAACTGTGAGATCCTTTTCGCCGGTAAAGGCAGCGGGCAGGCTAGTCTCTATGGTAATTGAACCGCCCTCGACTTCACGGACCGCAACGGCATTACCATCTTTGATATCGAGCTTGACAATTTGGGTGGCGCAGGGGATTCCGAGTAGTTCGGACACCATTTCGCCGACTTGGTGATTGTCATCATCGACACCCTTCTTTCCGAACAGCAGCACGTCGAACTGGCGATCCTTCAGTTCTGCTGCGAGTGCTCTGGCGACGGCACTTGGATCGTCCGGAAAACTAGCAGTCCTGAGATGAATGGCGTTGTCAGCCCCCAATGCTAGGGCTTTCTGGATCATCTGAGTCGACTTTTCGGGTCCAAGCGTAAGCACCGTTACTTCGCCACCGTACTTTTCCTTCAATTGGACGCCTTGCTCTAGCGCGTATTCTTCGTATGGATTGATGACGTATTCGACATCCGTCATCTCGATCGACTTGTTGTCGGGGGCGATCTTGATCCGTGTAGCGGTGTCTGGGACGCAACGGATGCATACGACTATCTTCAGTTTCCTGTGCCCTGACTCTTCCGCGAAAAACGGGCCGATGAATAAGGTTTCCTCGAATATTGGGCAGGTTCCACGAGAAGGAATTTGGGAAAAAGATTATACTGAAGGAAAGCTGTCGAGAGTGCTGGATTTACCCTTGGACTGGACAACCATTCTGGCTGTAGGCGTGCTGGTAGTCGTACTAATCTGGGGTCCACAGAAGATTCCGGACCTCGCCAGATCTCTTGGCTCGGCAAGAAGAGAGTTTGACGAGGCATCAAGAGGATTCATCCGACCTCCTACCGCAGGCAGAACAGATGTTGCATCCTCGGACCCCCTGCTTGACGTTGCGCAGCGGCTAGGCATAAACACTCAGGGAAAGACTAGACAAGAGATTCAGGACGACATAGTCAAGGCCGCCCAACCAAAGAACTAGTCTCGTCAAAGACTCTGCCCGCCTTTGCAGGAAAAGCAAGCCGTCCCCTTATGGGATCACATAGCCGAACTTTCTAGGAGGGTCAGAGTATGGGTCACCGCATTCATTATTGCTACAACCTTCTTCCTCATGGCTCCCGGCGACACGTCATTCCTTGCCAACCCGCTTGGCTTGTACCGACCATTCATTTCAGACGTTCTTCAAGCAATTAGGACTCGAATACTCCCTCCAAATGTCCAGCTAATTGCTGGAAGTTTCACGGCGCCGATAATGCTCTATTTTGTCGCATCTGCCGTCTTCGGATTCATTGTGACGGTCCCCGTTTTGGCTTACGAGGTCTACAAGTTTGTGAATCCAGCCCTAACCCATAGTGAGAGAAGGTCTGCTTCACCTTTCGTATTGGGATTCTCAATGCTATTCTTGGCGGGCACCCTGTTCGGATTCTTTGTGATGACACCATTGGTTGTCTGGAGTTCTCTATACTTCTTCGGATTCACTGGTGCGATCTCGCTGATAAGGATCGACGATTTTTACAACCTAGTATTCTTCACGACAGTAGCATCAGGTCTGGCATTCACCTTGCCAGTTTTCCTAGTCCTGCTTGTCAAGTTCAACATTGTCAGTACGAAGCTCTTCACGAAGAATAGGCTCTATCTCTATATCGCTGTCTACGTACTCACTGGGGTTGTTACACCAGATGGGAACCCGGTTTCGGACATCCTATTATTCACGCCCATAATCCTCTTGATGGAAGGAGCTTTGCTTGTAGCGAGGAGATACGATAAGCAACAACCGGCGGAGAGCCAAAAGCTTGGGGTAGACTTCCTGAAGTGTGCATTTTGCAATGGTCCCATAGATGCGGGAGGAGTATTTTGCGGTCGT
>VBBH01000346.1 GCA_005888695.1 Candidatus Bathyarchaeota archaeon | reverse complement strand
ATGAGCCGAAGGAACCGTGAGAAACGTTGCCACCGGAAGAATCCCGCCAATAGTCAGAATGATAAGGAGTCCCATTCTCGCAGCTGGACGCATCATATCTCTCGTCTCGATACCCCCTTGGTATGTCGGGGGCGAGCTTAATCCCACTGATTAGGACATGATGTCCAGTACGTCGAACATTCCTGTCCAGTCTTCAGAACAGGCAAGTCTCATGCTTGATCCGGATCTTGAATCGCGCAAAAAACTTCACGCGTTTTCTACTGGTTCTGGGAAGGGCAAGATTGAATTGAACGACCCATCGAATAGTTTCTAGGCTGATTTCTATTGCAGGATGAGAAGCAGAAGGAGCAGATAATCGAATCAGAGCTCAAAGGGATGACGCTCCGAGTCTATTGGCGGATTCTCGGTCTCGACAAGAATGAGAGCATTGGTGTCTGGTCAATCCAGAGGGCCATGGGGCTGAGCAGCCCGTCCGTCGCCTCTCATCATCTCGAAAAATTGAAGGGTCTGGGTCTACTCGAGAAGGACGGAACCGGCGAATATCACCTGGTCAACCAGGTGAAGGTTGGAGTCCTACAAAACTTTGTAGGGGTCATGGGCTTCCAATTGCCACGGTATCTCTTTTACTCGGCAATGTTCACGGCGATGCTGGTCCTCTATCCGATAATTTATCCCCCGAACTTCTCCGCTCACAATGTCATGGCCTTTGTCTTCGGCGTTTTGGCAGTTCTCGGCTCTTGGAATGAGACCTTTCGGGTTTGGAGGATGAGGCCGTTCTGATCATTGGACAAGCCGTTCTAACACCTAGGATTATCCCGTTGGACGTCCAGTATTATTGTCAGGGAGAGAGATCGACGGGAGCCAGACAGGAGGTTGATCGTTGAGAAACTCGCGAAGAGTCATGCTGCAACTTTCACTGGGAATACTCTGCGGCCTGATCCTGATACTGTTGCCAGCAGCGCTTTTGCCCGGACCAACCAATTCACCAACAACGAACACCTGCTCAAGTTACTGCTATGGTCCGAGCTCCCTAGCGAACAGGTACCCACCTGTGGCTGGACCAGCCACATTGGGAAGTTCCTACCCAGGTGCTTCAATCCTCGGCATTCTCTTCCTAATCCTTCTACCTTCACTAGTATTCTCAGTTCTAGTCAGGAGATGGGCGAGGACGAGAACCGGTGGAAGAGCAACCTTTGAATGAAGAAATCAACTACATTCAGAATCGTCCCATAAGCTCCCGTATCGTCTACAACGTCATCGGAGGAAGTCTCACACTCTTGTCGCTACAGTTGCCCTGGCTAACATTCAATGGCATCTATACCATGACTCTCCAACCGGGTGGACTATACATGATCGCATTTTACTGGATTCTCGCGGGAGCCATTCTCTCCTTCATATCTCGTTATGGCGGAGTGTTTACACTGATTGGTTTCCTTGCCTTCATAGCAACCCCGTACGGCTATTTTGGATCAGGACCAGGATTGTTACTGGCCTTTGTAGGTGCGCTGTTTACATTCGCGGGCGCTAGATCGTCCATTCCTTTCTACGTGGTGAAGGGACGAGAGGTTATGGGCGGAATCCTATACTCGATCGGGTTTCTTATTCTACTCACATTAACTGTCAGCATGTTCGTCTCAACCCCCTGACCTAGCAAAGGGTCCAAGGCGATGAAACAGAACACTGTTCTGGCTATCCTCGCAATCCTTGTTATAGGGTTCCTTCTCGCCCCGGTGATTCCTATCTTTGTTCCTTGTTACAAGGGTGGTGCCAATAGCATCTTCGGATACAGATTCGAGGGATGGCAATCTCCAAGCTATGCTCTATTTGGAATAGGAATCTCCACCACAACTCCGCAGGACTGTTATCTACCATGAGGTTCCCAGCTATTGTGGACCCTGAGCCGGGACAAGGTATTTTCGAAACTTTGTAAACCCACAAGTTGAAATAAGCTAGACTCGCTAGAGCTAGTTTCATGATGACGGTCAGCGAGACTCCAGCCCAACCAATAATCGACCAGCCAGCCTACGGCTCAACAAAACGAGAGATCCTCCTCATGTTGAAACGTGAAGGCCAAACAGATCTCCAGACGATTGCCGGACATCTACACATCTCTAAAATGGCCGTTCACAAACACGTCCAGGAATTAGAGGAGCATGGACTCGTCCAACGAACCACTCTGAGAGGATCGAAGGGTCGACCACGCCTCGGCTTGCAACTCGCCCCGAAAGCCGCAAGTCTCTTTCCCCGAGCATACGCCGGCGTCACCTGCGCTGCCTTAGCCTACATCGAGGAGAAGCTCGGACGGAAAGGCGTGGAAGAAGTTTTGCGTCGCAGACAGACCGAGACCCTTGTTGGTTACAAGGAGAAGGTGGACGCGGACAGTCTCGCCGGCCGAGTCGAACAGTTGACAGTACTCCGGGATCAGGAAGGGTACATGGCCGAGGAGAAGAAGGCCGGACCCAGCAAGTACGAGATCCTCGAACACAATTGTCCAATCATAGCCATCGCTGAGGACTACTGGGAAGCATGCCAGGTCGAGAATGAAATGTTCAGAAAAGTATTGGATGCGAATGTTGAGACGACTCATCGCGTTGTGGCAGGCGCGAACGTCTGCCGATTCTTGATCACGCCGAAAAGGAGGCCCCAGTCCGGCTGACACACAATGTCGCGCTCGTCACCGGAGCAGGCCGCGGACTAGGCAGAGTCCTGAGTGTCTTCCTCGCGGGACAAGGATACGATCTAGTGATCACGTCCAGGACAAGATCAGAACTTAACGAGGTAGCCTCGTCGGCTGAACGGTCCGCTGTGAAAATTGCAGCGATCACTGGTGACGTTAATGATCCTGTTCACAGAAGACGCCTGCTAGAAGAGACCATGAAAATGGGCGGCGTCTCTTTGTTAGTCAACAACGCTTCAGAATTGGGGGAGACTCCTCGTCCCGAACTGGTCAATGCATCTCTAGAACGATTCCGCCAAACACTCGAAACTAATCTCGTTAGTCCGGTAGCTTTGATCCAGGAAGCTCTTCCCCAACTTGAGCAGACGCGTGGATTGGTTGTGAACATCTCCAGTGATGCAAGCCAGGTAGGCTACGAGCGCTGGGGAATCTATGGATCCAGCAAGGCGGCGCTAGATCTAGTCTCGAAGACACTGGCTGCCGAACTGAAGCCCCGCGGCATCTCAATTGTCTCGGTGGACCCGGGAGACATGCGTACCCAGATGCACGGTCCCGATCACAGCATGAGACGAGACGAACTATTATTCGAACGTCCAACAGAACTCTTTGCTAGTTCCCCTCCGGAATTACGCGGACTTGCACGCGACGACGTACGCCTCATGCTCTCAACACCGGATGGAGGGAATAGTCATCACAGGTTCAGAGAGCTCCCAGATTTGTTGAGTCCCGGGGAACTTCTTGTTGTGAATGAGAGCATGACGCTTCCCGCTAGTCTTCCTGCAGTGTCGAAAAGACTTGGGAACATTCGATTGAATCTTTCGACGAGATTCTCGGAATATTTGTGGGTTGCAGAGCCACGATGGAGCCCTGGTCAACCTGGTCCATTGGATTTGGAAGAAGGCGAGAATTTGACGGTTGATGGTTCCACTGCAAAGCTCTTGATGCGTTATCCTGGGATTCCGAGACTGTGGCTGGTCAAATTCGAATTGCCTGCGGATATGTTGATGATGAAAATTGGTGAGCCAATCCATTACGGCTACGCCCCAGCCTATCCCATCAAGACGTATCAGACCTTATTCTCAAGATTTCCTGGAAGTGTGGAAATGCCGAGTGCTGCTAGGCCGATTACCGATAGGGTGCGGGATACATTGCTCGGGCGTGGTATTGGGATTACCGGGATCGTCTTGCATACTGGAGTGTCGAGTCTAGAGATCGAGGATGAGACGGTGGAGCATCAAGTATTGTATCCAGAATGGTTCAGAGTCTCAGCCGCTACTGCAAACGCAGTGAATACTGCACATGCTCATGGGAAACGTGTGATAGCTGTCGGGACGACCGTTGTTCGAGCCCTAGAGACAGCGTGGAGTGGAAGTAGTGTCAGACCCTGTACTGGAGACACAAGCCTGTATGTCCATCCAGGTGTCCGTGTGCATGTTGTGGATGGTCTTCTGACTGGATTGCATGATCCCGTGACAAGTCACTTGGCCATGCTCAGCGCGATCGCTGGGATTGATCGAGTGAAGGAGGCGTATAATGAAGCGGTCGAGCAGCGATATCTATGGCACGAGTTCGGAGACAGCCACCTAATTCTGAATTGAGTGCAATCGCTTGTTGTGGTTGTTCAAGACTGCGACTACACTACAATCCGAGACGATTGAGAGCCTCAAGGATAACACTTGCATGTAATCCTGACCTAATCCTGAACATTCCTCTAAAGCGACCAAGCCTTATTCTTGGTATGCGTAGGGTGGTTTCGAACGCTTAGGGTGTCGCAGGGGTGGCTGTTTCGTATCCCGGGTCTGAGACCTCTTGGAAGCGCCTGCTATGGTATGTTCTGGCTGGGTCCCGTGGTGGACCCAACCGTGGGCGGATCATCAACCTGTTGCGTCGGGGGCCCTACAATATCAACAAGATCTCCGAGGCGCTCCAGGTCCACTATCGAGTTGCGGAGCATCATATCAGAGCGCTTGAGAAGAACCATCTCGTATCTTCCGCCGGAGAACGATACGGTAAGCTCTACTTTCTATCGCCGGAAATGGAAGCTCACCTTTCCATCTTTGACGAGATATGGCGACAAATACAAGTCAGGGTTGAGCAGGGGGTGAAGAAGTAATGGCCTTACTAATGGATCTCAGTATGTACAGCTCCGCTGTTAGCGCTGTTCTCTTACTGGTTCTAATTGGGGTCTATCTACGGGTATATC
>VBBH01000094.1 GCA_005888695.1 Candidatus Bathyarchaeota archaeon | reverse complement strand
ACTGATCGCCAGCCTATTGTCTAACAGACGGATGTTTCCCTATCTCGCTCAGACTATCATTGGAGGCACGGACAATGGCAAGCCAGGATTGTTCGTCCTAGATCCCATCGGCTCTGTCCTAGATGACAAGTTCGCCTCTGTCGGAACCGGCGCAGAAATCGCTACCGGCGTATTGGAGGCTGAATACCATGATGGTTTGGGCTTAGAGGAGGCCAAACCATTGATATTGAGAGCGATAAGATCGGCCCTTGCAAGAGACATCTCAAGTGGAGACGGGATCGACATGATGATCATAACACCAACCGGAATCAAAGAGGAATCTGCAAAGTTCACTCCGAGCTAAGCGAATCCAGAGCAAACTAAGTTATAGAGCACAACCCGGTAATCCGGGCTAGCCGAGTGCTGTACTCTTGCTGCTGAAACGAGACCTAGAATCCATTCAGAAAGAGCTGTCCACATACGACCAGGTGCGGGAACAAGTTTTCACTATCTCAAGAACGGCAGTGAGGCTTGCAGGTACATCGATACTTGAAATTCACCGAGGCGACTTGAAAACAGCAGCCTCCACGATAAGGGAGGCTTGGAAGGTACTGGAGCACATTGAGGAAGTTGCCAAGACACACACGGAATTGTTGACTTCTCCAAGCGTCACAGTGGCATATCAGGAGTTCGTCGAGGCCAGTTCTCTGTTTGAATTCGTGGAAAAGGGTAAGGTACCATCCTTGAAGGAGACAGGAGCAAGTTATCGCAGTTACATATTGGGTCTGCTAGATGTGATCGGCGAGTTCCGACGCATGGCACTGAACTCGCTCAGGAAAGGAGACGTCGCAAAAGCAGAGAAGCTACTTGACCTCATGGAAGGAGTTTACGAAGACCTACAGGGGCTTGAACACACCTCGATAATTCCAACGTTCAGGGTGAAGATGGATATTGCAAGGAAGATCATCGAGTCCACAAGGGGCGACGTAGTAACCGAGGTCCGGAGATACTCTTTGGAACAAGCATTGGAACGAGTGGGCAAGAGGCTCGTAGCGAAATCTTCAACTCAAGATTAGTGATGAATCCTCAACCACTTTTCGATTTTCGCGGCATCGAGTCCGCAGCTCATCTACAAGAAAGTCTAGCAAAGCTAGTCGCGATACAACCTGATGATGGATCGATGCCCAAACTTGTCTGCGGACTGGACGCCGCATATTCCGACAGTTCGGGAGTCGGAGTCGCAGCAGTAGTCGACCTAGTCACGGGACGAGAGGTTGAGACAGCACACTCCAAATTGGAAGGATTAGTCCCCTATTTTCCAGGCCTGTTTGGTTTCAGAGAGGGACCTTTGCTCCTTGAAGCAACGTCAAAGCTCAGATCGAGTCCTGATATGTTCATCGTCGAAGGACATGGGCTTGCTCATCCGAGACGCTTTGGTCTGGCATGTCACGTCGGCGTGGCTCTGAACAAGCCAACCGTAGGCGTCGCGCGAAAGCTCCTGTACGGGAAAGAAATAGAGGATCTCTCGATCGTCGACGCCGACGGAACAGTCCTGGGTAAAGCAGTTAAACCGAGACTTCGGAAAAGACCACTCTATGTGAGTGTCGGACACAAGACCAACCTAACATCAGCTGTAAATGTAATAATCAGTTCGATGATCCATTCGCCCGAATATCCTCTGCCCTTAAGAATCGCCCATCAAGAAGCCGTCCAACAAAAACGCAGGATCCTCAGCCATTGAAGCCCTCTCACCTCTTGACGTTGTACAAGCTTGCGGAGCTCGGAGCGAACGAGAGGCATGTACCCTACACCACGGAGGACGTGGCGAAGAATGTCGGCATTTCGCAACAGACTGCATCGCGTAGATTGATCGAGATGGGACGTGAAGGCTTGCTCGAACGCATGAGGGAAGGTAGAAACCAGACCATTCAGATTACCGCCGAAGGAGTCAGGCAACTAGAGGGAATGTACAAGGTGATGAAGAGGGTTTTCGAAGCGCCCAAGACCGACCTTGTCCTCAAAGGAGTCTTGTTCACTGGTCTGGCCGAAGGCTCTTACTATGTGAGTAAGGAAGGATACAGGAAACAGTTCCGATCCAAATTAGGATTCGACCCTTTCCCTGGCACCTTGAATATCCGACTTAGAAAAGAGGACGTGCAGGAGCGGCGAATCTTGGAAGGATATCCATCCGTCTACATTGAAGGATTCCAGAACCAAAAAAGAAGCTACGGACCCGCGAAATGCTACAAGGCAATCGTAGAGGAAAAGGTTCCCGCCGCGATAATTCTACCGATCAGAGCGCATTACGGGGAAGATGTTGTTGAGATAATCTCTCCAGAGTCTCTGAGGAAGCGTCTCAGTCTGAAGGATGGCGACGTGGTTCATGTTCGTACATTTCTCCGTCCTGACTAACTCCTTCTGGTCAGACTCCTTGCAACTAGTTTCTTGACTGTCGTGCTGCTATCGAACCCCCTCCGTCCGTACCGTCGTATTCGTACAACCTTGATCGGGAGACGCTCTCTCTTGATGATTTTCTTGAAGGCCTTCTGAATATCTCGCTGGTCGTGGCCGAAAGCAACAACATCGGGTCGGTACTTCCTGAGAACCCAGAGGAAGCCCAGATGTTCATGTCCTAGAATGGCTTGGTTGACGGGTTTGAGAGATGAGACGATCCGTCTTCTTTGCTCCTCGGGCAATACCGGTGCAATGCCCTTTCGACGAGTAACTGTTCTATCGCTGGCAACTACAACAAGCAGCTTTGCATCGCGGCCTCCAGCCTTCTTGGATTCTTCAAGAAATCGAACGTGTCCCAAATGAAGAATGTCGAACGCACCAGTGGCCAAGACGGTCTTCGAAGCCTTCGAGCCCAAGCAAATTCTTCAACCGCCTAGTAGCCGATGACTTAAGAAGACTTTCACCAAGTTGAGGATTGCATCGTGAGACTCTGTGAAGCGGCGTAAGATGGTTGTCCCGGGTGGCTTTCACTCTGGAGCAGGGTTCAAGAGAACGGTCAAAGTTCACGGACGCATTGGACGAAGAAGATGTTCGAAATGCGGTAAAGTCACAGCGGACCCAAAGCACGGACTCTGCCCGAGTTGTCGTAAGAGTCTCGGGCGATGGGCCTGAACAGTAGACCTATACTTTGAGGCCCCGTTTAGGGTCGCCCTTCGGTTGATAATTCAGCATGAGATTATCTTTTTGCGAGGATATCATCTGTTCTCCCCTTCTCCCTGTGACCGTGACTGGGGTGAAGCCGCTGACCACCGCGTTAGCTGAAGTGATATCGCCACGTTCGACACAGTACAATTGTAGCTTGTACAGAGGTTCTCCATGGGTGAAGACGCTCTTGGTCATTTCTGCATTTGTTATGATCACTTGACCGTTACATTTCGGGCAGGTAAGGTGCTCCTGTCGAGCGATCTTTAGTCCGCAGTCTGGACACCAAACATCTTCATCTCGTCTAGCGGTGAAGACGGACTGCCATAAGCCGAGATGTTTGCGGTTATTACAGGTGCTCCACTCAGCGATCGTCATGCGTACCGGTTTGAAGGTCCACGGCGTCTCTTCCTTCCACCTGGCAAAGTGTTCCGCTTTCATCTCACATTCCTTGTGATAGAAAGTCCGTTTCCCATCTGCCGAGGTAAACGCGGAGACCTGCTCGTCCCGATGGATCTTCTCAGAACAACCAGCACACTCTTCCAAACGACAGGCCACTAGTCACGATAAGGGCTGTCTCGGGATATCAGGCGATTGTTACTTGGAAAGGAAAGCACTCAAACGTCCACGATTCCTAGGAACTTGAGAGCATCCAATAGCCCCTCAGCATATGCGATGCATGCAAGCGAAGTTATCGGCTTATTCTCTTTGTAGTGCCTTGCATCCTTGACGTATCCTCGCACGAGTTCCAGTACCTTGTCAACCTGCTCATCCTTGATGGTTGCGGGCAGTTGCTTTCTTCGAAGATGCTTCAGGGCTTCCTCTGTAGTGGCTGTGTAATTCGCCGATCTTTCCTTCGCATCTTCTCTCAAGCAGTTCCCTCCAGATCAGCGTCCTCTGCGCCGCAGAAGACCTTGAGAGCCTCGGCTTCCATGAAGTGAAGTTTCGAGGGAAAGACCATGACCTGCGGTGGCCCTCCGAAGGATTGCTTGGAAAGGCGATCCAGTCTTGCGGCCTTGACGAGTTGGTCTCTTGCCCCTACTCGCGCAAGCCCTACCGCGAGCCAATCTGAGGATTCTGGCATTGCCTTTCTTAGTTTCTCAAGCGCCTCGGGAATTGTGAGCTGAGCCTTCTCTTCAACCCGAACGTCCAGAAACAGTAGGGTATGCATCGCGCGCAGTCTGTTTTCAACCAATGTGTGGATCACAGATTTTGGAACTGGGGGTTCCGCGGGAAGGGTTACTGATCGGCCGAACTTGTAATTCTGCAAGCCAGTTGCTCCGCATACAGCGGAGATGATTGAGGCCGAGTGAATTATCCGACTCTCAATCCCTCTCTTTGCAAGACTAAGCCTTAGCGCTACATGAGTAGTGGCGACCATTGGATCTCCGGGGACAAGGACTGTAACATCGCCTTCCTTCGCGGCCAGCAGAACGTCTTTCCCGTGTGAGTCTTCTATGTCTTGACGGTTGAGAACGGCTACTTTCCTGCCAACCAGCCGCTCAAGATTGGCCACGTCCAAATTGGGCATTAAGTTAGTGTAGAACTCAGCGAATACACTACTTGCATTTCGCGCTGCGTCTAATCCTTCGAGAGTGATTCCGCGCTCGCTGTCCAATCCCAATCCGATGAAAGTTACCTTAGGCATCCTAGAAGCAGTTGCTTACGATGGATGGTCCGTATTTCTATCTAGCTCGATTGTGGCTTGGGTGTCCGTCCAAGCGCCGTAACGACTTGGTCGGCGATATACCCCGCCGCCATGAATACTGCACCAATGGCTGTGAATAGTATCGCGAAAAGTGGGATCGATAAGTTCGTGGTTGGAACGCTGGGAGTGAGCCAATACCGGAGCGAGGCAAAGAGCCCTACGTCAAGAATGACGAGCCCGATCAATAGGAAGATTCCAAGCTTCAAGTCTCTCGATCCGTAGTTCGTACACGAAGTATTGAGAAGATTGTTTCCTGTCCGCCCAAAAACTAAGGATTGGTTGAGGACAATTCTTATTAGAACTCCTCTCCCGACGCGGCTCTTGTTGGCGGGTCGCGTGGGCCCGTAAGCCAGGTCTCTAAACGCTCCTGGTCGGGCTGCTCAGCCAGGTAGAGCAGCAGATGCCCATAACGGGCTTGGCTGAGGCTCTTAACCTGAAGGACGGGTATTGATAGGACTCGTCCGGGGAATGGTCGAGGGTTCAAATCCCTCCGGGCCCGCCACCACACGAAAGAGATTTAGCAACATTCCGTCTCTCATTTAGATCGATCTTGTATCTTGCACGGCGACGTTTTGCCGCTTAAAGATAAAGTGAAAGCCGCGGGCATTGACCCGGAAGCATCCGGACTGGTAATAATCGAAATCCCACTTAACCTGAGTCCGGACGTGGATTGGTTGCAGTGTTTCAGCTACACTACGACCTGGACCCCGAGCGTTCACCTTCCTAGATTGTCTGGCGCTCTGATAGAGTTCAGAGCAATGAAAGAGAAGCCTGAACAGGATCTTGAATGGGTGTACAAGTACATCGATCAGGCCAATGATTGTTATCGCAAACGCATGAAAGAGAAGGAGGAGGAAGGGAGAAGACATGAGAAAATCCGGATTGACGATGCCGAGGATTTGAGAGGCATGACCGAAAGGCTTCGGCGAGTAGGCAAGAGTGAAGACAAGCCTGCCTAAGTCAGAGGCCCAGCTATTAGCCTAGGCAAAATTCCTTCTTTACTGTGCGCTCGCCAATCACAAAACTCAAACAATCATCAATCGCTAGTCGGAGAGTTCACTTGAAGAAAGATCGCAAATTCGTCTTGGATTCAGATATCGAGGCCCATTACGAGTCCGGAGTAGAGAAGGACAGACTCATCAAGGACACCGAGCGCGTCGAATTCCACCGAACGAAACAGATCATATCTCGATACCTGCCAAAGAAACCTGCCACAATCCTCGACATAGGAGCGGGCCCTGGGGTGTACACTTCTTGGCTCGCAGAGATGGGTCACATAGTCCACCTAGTAGATCCGACGCCCCTTCATGTGACACAGGCAAAAGAACGGATGAAGGAAACTGGAATCTCCGTTGCGAGTATCTCTTTGGGGGACGCCCGAGCTCTTGAATTCCCGAACGAATATGCGGATATCGTGCTCATGCTGGGACCGTTGTACCATCTTACCGAGAAAGGACAGCGCCGGACCGCTCTTACCGAGGGATTGCGAGTTCTGAAACAAGACGGCCTGATCTTCGTCGCGGGGATATCGAAGTTCGCTTCCGCTCTAGATGGCGCTAAAGGAGGCTACATTCGAGACCCTGATTTTATGAGAATCGTACAGCGCGACCTCAAGGAGGGTCAACATCGGAATCCAGCCAAACATCCAAAGTATTTCACAACCGCGTACTTCCATCATCCTACCGAGATTGCCGAAGAGGTCAAGGAAGTAGGATTCCGGAAAGTGACCGTATTTGCAGTTGAGGGCTTTGCTTGGCTTCTCCCCGACTTTGAGAAGCTGTGGACGGACAATGAGTCTAGGGAGAGGCTTCTAACCCTGATTGAGGCGACAGAGACCGAGCCTTCACTCATCGGCGTAAGTGCTCATCTGCTGTGCGTTGGGCAAAAGAAACAGAGCCACCCTCGTCCAGAGAAGCTCTGAGGGATCCGCAACGCCCTCGACGCGATCTTTATCGAGCTTTTACCAGGGTTTCGTACTGCTCCAGACTCGACGAAGAAACGCTCGAGCCATGCCCTTGTACGGGATAGACTTTCGAGACTATCTGATCCTCAGTTTCCATCGTCTCAGCCCTCAACCCCTGCATGTCAAACAGACTTTTTACCAGCTCGGAGTAGAATGCCGATGCTTTAGGACCCATGTCATGCTTGAGAATCAACGTGTAGATCCTGCCGTCAAATGAATATTCGAACCTGAAGGCTCTTCCGTATTGTGTTCCCATAAGGTCGAGCGTTTTCAGAGAATTCTCGATATCTAGTTTCTTGAACCAGAAGCTAACGATCTCGGGGATCTTGTTCTTGCCTGCCCATCCACCGAAGTCGCGGGCTTGCTCCTCTGTGAGATAATCGAATGTTTTTCCAACAATACTGTTCGGTACTGATACGAAACCGAAGTGTTCGGCCTCAGCCTCCCATTCCACATACCGTCTAAGGGCCTTGTTCACCAAGAAGTTCGTGCTCAGTCTCTCCTTGTCCGCGAGGGCGACAATTCTCGAATCGACAATGCGATCGATCCTGACGGTCCTTGTCACTGTACCCATTAGCCGCTTCGTTGCCAGCTTGAATTCAAGTATTGGACGCGACATACGATTTTACCACTCACGCAGCAACATTCGGCGCCGGTTCACTTAAGTCCGACGTCCCGTTTCTGGTGCAAGAAGGATGCCCTCCCCACGCTTAAGTGCAACCACTTTCCGATTATCTCGGAAACTCGCAATTACTAGAACCAAGTGCCAGATGCAATATTAGTGAACAAACCGTATTCGCAATGAATAGAAGGAATCACTTTACAATCGTTTATACGTGCAACTCTAGGGGGATGGCGGAAGTAACCGTTCTTGCAAGTGGGAGCAATTGTACTGACGGGTAGGGAGAGATATGGAGGCATAACGACGCATACCGATAGGAACGGTCTTGGTTTACAATCAGGTTTAATAATCTGAAGAATACTGGTACCTTCTGGTTGGTTGAGCTTGCCTGAGAGGGTTTTGTCTCCGCTGAAACAGCCCAGACCTAGAACTGCAATCAGATCTTCTTATGAGAGCACAACGCGAACACTCCGCATAGACAAGGATGTCGACCAGAAGCTCGGCGAAATAGCCGGAAACGAAAGAGTCAGCATGAACGTAATCGCTAACAAGGCACTTAGACGCTACGTAGATTGGGAAGCTAACGCAGAGAAATTCGGAACAGTCACAACATCGTCTAGCACGATAAAGAAATTTTTCGATTATCTCACCGACGATCATGCCAAAGAGATGGGGAAATGGTGGGGAGAGAACCAGGTCCCCGGAATCATCACATTCTACTTTAAGAAGTTCGACTTTGACAGCGTCTTGAAAGCACTGGAGTTCCTCGGAGCACAATACGGCAGGGCCTTCACTTTCGAACACAGCTTCGAGGGGAAGACCCACACATTGATCGTCAAACACGACATGGGCTTCAAGGCCAGCGCCTTTTATGCCGAAGCGGTGAAGGCCGCGTTCGCTCATCTCGGGCTAGGGACCGACATATTCGTAACTGATGACGCGGTCATTGCCATCAGTCCGCCTGATCCCGCCCATCCACTGAATCGTTCGAACGTTGAGGGGACAACGGACCTGAAGTACGCGTCCACGAAACAACGCTCGTAGATTAACCTCTAACGGCTTTTCTCAAACTCGTCAATTTTCCTGAACCAGAGAGGGTCCTCTGCCTATTCCTCAGTGAGGACGAATAGATTGAAGGCATGAAATGTAATCACGAGTACCTCTTTGTCTTCTATGCTACACGTCCGGATTATAAGAGAATAAAGCCGAATCAATAGTTCAGTCCCCAACTAGAGGACGAAACATGGGCTACGGCTTCGAATACTGCATTTACACCCAGGACACTGGAAACCTAGCAGAGACCGTGACCAAGTATTTCGAGAGTTTCACACTCATCCCCTCAATGAGCTTCTGGAAAGGACAGGTGAGCACAGACGCATGCGTAACGATAATCTCGAACAGTCCATGCCCAGAGAGGATAGACCATCTGATCGAGGAGATACTGGTTCGGAACAAGTCGGCAAACGTTGTCCTAACTATACTCTTGCTTCATGAGATAGTATACGTAGTACGCAGCGTAGGACGAGGAGAAGCGCTGGGAGGATGTATTATGGGTGTGAGCTCTATCAAAATACCAGGAAGCAAAGAGGCCAGACAAAGTGAGGTTGAGGACCTCGCTTGACGAGTAGACTGCAAGCCTCCCACGTGGCTTCTCCAGGACGTTTTGAAACCGGACAATTGACCAACCACGACCCTCAAGAGCGCAACATATCGGGGGAAAGATTCGAAAACACTCGGCCTATTCCCAGACCCAAACGATCGTTCAGAACGAAAAAATATCTGCAACACTATCCTGTAACTTCGCTGCAAGAGGCCAAAGTTCTTTCCAAACCAAGTTCTTGGGAGATACTGGACGTAGTTAGGGCCGCGGGGGTAAACGGAATTTCTGCTAGTGATATTATCAAGGCCCTCAACCTCCCGCAGAGCGACGTCTATGCTTCTTTGAAAGAACTTCTTGAGATACAAAGTATCGCCCAACTTCCCAAAGACATGAAGCCAAAGGATGAGAGAAAACGCCTCTACGTTTATGAAAAGACGACACTCAGAAAATACGACGTGGACAAGAAGGTGGCCCTAGTCACGAGAGATCTTTACGAGGGCAACGAGTTGGAGAGTTTGAGGGTGCCTTTCTTCGCAATGCTCGCGATGGTTCATGATGAACTCAAAAGCAGAGGGCTTGACGACGCGCTCCCAAGTAGGGCCGCAGAATGGTTTTGCCAAAAATGCGAGGCCAATCATCAAGCTGTCGAGTTCTTTCAAGCTGTAGCAATCGCAATGATTCGTATTCTTATGGACGATTCCGACCACTTCAAGAGACTCCTTTCGAGACTAGGCTATCTTAGTAACGTCCAAGACTCATGAGCGTTTACCTAAACGCCTAGGGCTGTTTCGAACCACAGCTTAGACTGTTCTCAAAATTCAGTCTTTCTTGCGATGGCAAGGGAATGCTTTCAATACCATTTTCGATCCATCTAGCACCACACAATGTGTCGCTTGTAATCAAGCCGCAATTATCTCAACGCAAAACATACCTTGTGTAGACGTGGCCGTTATCATCTCCAAAGACACTAGCACCACCTTGTAAAACCAATACGAATAATGGGAGGTGAGAGATAGATTGAAAATCTCGGCTAAGCGATTAATCCCACTCATCGCTGCAGTAGCCGTAATCACTATCGTTTCGGCTAACGCTATGCTCCTGGTTACAGTTGCAAATGTTGGTACAGTCGTAGGTCCAGTTGCTTTCAAGGAATTGACAATCTCGGCCCAATCGGCAGTAACAGTTCTGGGCACAGGGACGAAACCCGTGTGTTCCGCATTGGCAGCCACAGCATTCGCTGACGTCGCCACGTCCACTTTGAACTGGGGTACCACATTGCAAAGCGGCGCGAAGTATGAGACATTCTTCTGCTTGCAAAACATCG
>VBBH01000093.1 GCA_005888695.1 Candidatus Bathyarchaeota archaeon | reverse complement strand
CCCTCCGGAGGATTAATGGAGAACAAGGGGCAAGCTGACTACAAACAGCAGCGAGAGAGACTCATCTCCGCACTAATCTCCGAAGGCCTACTCCGAACACCGCGAGTGATCGAGGGAATCAAAAGAGTTCCTAGGGAACTCTTCGTTCCGGAAAACCTGAGACCCTACGCATACAACGACGCGCCATTACCCACAGCCCAGGGCCAGACGATAAGCGCGCCACACGTCCCAAAAAAGGACGGGCGAGACATGGTCGCAATAATGAACGAGGCCCTGGAATTGATGCCAGGACAGAAAGTATTGGAGATCGGCGCCGGCACCGGATACCATGCGGCGACGATCGCCGAGACTATAGGACCGGCGGGTCGAGTCTACGCCGTTGAAAGAGTCGAAAGCCTAGTCAGGTTTGCACGAGAGAACTTGCAACGTGCAGGATACTCTGATCGCGTTATCATTATCCACGGAGATGGATCATTGGGGTATCCGGAGAGAGCACCATATGACAGAATCCTTGTGACGGCGGCGGCACCCCGCATTCCACCGAAACTCTTGGCACAGTTGAAACCGGAGGGAGTTCTGGTAATTCCGATAGGCAGCCGTGTGTTCGGCCAGGAACTAGTCCGTGTCAGAAAGAAAGGTGAGACGCTTACAAAGGAGTCCCTGGGCGGCGTCGCGTTCGTCCCACTGATTGGGGAGCAAGGTCACGAATCTTAACCTTGCCGAATGGATTCGGATCCAAAGAAGGCTTCCAATGGCTTCTCACGCTTCGATTCGGTCTCCTTGCCTTTGCCAATCTGTTCAGACTTAGCTCCAACAACCCGACTCACAGCGGCCCTCACTCTTTCCTCGTTGAAATCTCGCTCACCGCAAAGAAAGGCCACAAGAGATTCTATGTCTGGCTCCTTCCATTGGAGATTGTAGTTGTTAGTGACTTCAGGATGCAGAAAGATGTCCCTTATCCTGTTCAACTCATGCGGTAGAAGAATTTCAGGCTTGGAGGCTGAGATCTTCTCAAGCGTGCCATGTTCCTTAATCAACTTCAAAGCAGTCTTAGGTCCGACCCCTTTGAATCCGCCAGGATTGAAGTCGGTGCCAACAAGGATTCCTAAGTCAACCAACTGCTCTCTCGAAAGACTCAGTTCTCGAAGCATAGACTCCAGCTCGACCAGCTCTGGATCGATTTGGACATAGGCCTGTCTCATTGGCAATTTTCTTTTTCCACTGATGGTCAGGTTCCTGACAAGCCGAGGAGCACCAAAGAGCAGAGCGTCATAATCCTGACTGACCGCCGACCAGACGGCTCCTTGGGCCGCCATGTAGGCTGCCTGTGCTTCGCCCTCCGACGGGGCCTGGATCCACGGGACTCCCAAGAATTCTAGCAGTTTCTTGGAATCATCCAACATTGTATCCCTAAGACGCCCCGTTGCCTGCGCGTACTTCTTGGCCTCCTCGTATGATCCCTTCGAAACGGCTACTTCATACTTGACCGTCGCCTGCTCCTTCACATGTTGCCTTCGCTTGATCTCGACATCTTTCAGCGAGGGTGCCTTGCCGTCGAAGACGTAGACCAACCTTATCCCTCGTTCGGCGAGGTTGGTAGTTCTGTATAGGAGTCCGCTGAGATGGCTAGTTACTCTTCCCTCCCGGTCCATCAGTGGAGCCCCTGTTGGGCCTCGGATTATTGCGAGAAACTGGTAGAGTGCATTGTAAGCATCTACAGCGTTGGTCTTGCCCGAGAGTTCTTCAAAGGAAACCTTACGTCTCTGGACAAGAGATCCGAGGTCGACGCCCATCTCTAAAACGACATTCTCCCAGACTCACCTGCTGCCTCTGTGTTCTTTCCTAGCTCTCGCGACACGGTTGGCGGTCAAAGCCGCCACTGCTCCTGCGCCGACGCCACCGTCTATGTTTACTACAGAAAGTCCGAGCGAACAGGCTTGTAGCATTGCTGCCAGTGCTGCAACACCTTTCTCACCGAACCCGTAGCTCCTGGAAGTGGGAACTCCAATCACAGGAACGTCGACCAACCCAGCTACAACGGTTGGTAATGCGCCTTCTCGACCTGCTACAACGAGTATTACGTCAGCGTCCCACTTGATCAATTCTTGAACAGGCTCGAACAGACGATGAAGGCCCGCTACGCCAACATCGTTGTACACCCTGGTCTCGCAACCCATCTCAGTCGCCACTACCATCGCCTCCTCTGCGACTGGAATATCCGATGTTCCAGCCGTAAGAATCCCAATTTTGCCTCCCGTCGATTTGGAGCGATACGAATCAGCCTTCGCGAGGACCATTCTCGATCTTTCCAAGTATTCCACACGTGTATCACGTCCCATTTCCTTTTGAACAGATTTGAAGTGCTGTTTGCTAGCACGACTAACTATTGCTACACCCACACGCTTAACCATCCGCTCGGCAATCCTACCCACATCTTGTGGCTCCTTCCCCTCCGCAAGTATAACCTCTGGAATTCCCTTCCTTGCGAGCCGTCCCACATCTATTTTCGCGATATTCGCGACATTCTCGATCGCCAACAACTTGTCACGCCGCTCCAGAGCACTCAGGCTCCGTTGGAAATCGCTCATAGATCTCGACAAATTTCTTGGCAATTGCCTGACAATACGATGCAAGAGCTACAGTTTAAATTATGATCAAGGCCACACTGATCACTGTAAATGCAGGAACTTCTTGATCCAACTCTAGAATCAAAGATCGACCAAGCTGTCAGTTATATTAGGCGCCTCAACGGTGTCGTGGTCGCCCTCTCTGCCGGAGTAGACAGTTCACTCGTCGCCCTCTTGGCAAAAAAGGCACTCGGTAAACGAACGCTAGCAGTCACAGGAGTCTCAGAGTCTCTAGCCTCGCAAGAGCTGGAAATCGCCATGAAGACAGCTCGTGAGATCGGACTCCAACACATGACCGTAGAGACAGATGAACTGCGAAACCCCTCATACATCTCAAACTCTGGCGACAGATGCTACCATTGCAAGCAAACACTCTACCGTGAACTTAGGAAAATAGCCGACATGCACGGCTACGAGGCCATCTTAGACGGTACACAGACGGACGATATGAGCGACCATAGACCAGGATTGAGAGCGGCGGCGGAGGAACGCGTCCTGAGCCCCCTTCTCCATTCCGGATTCTCGAAGAATGATGTGAGAGAAGCTGCTCGAAGCCTAGGGCTAACGGTTTGGGATAAACCAGCTATGCCATGTCTTTCATCTCGCATCCCGGAAGGACAAGCGGTCACCGTTGAGAAACTAGAGATGATCGACAGGGCAGAATCATACGTCAAGAGCATTGTTCCGATAAGAGATCTCAGGGTCAGAAATCACTTGGGCACTGCACGAATTGAAGTGGCACCGAACGAGCGACATCGGTTCTTTCAAGAAGAACTGATGAGTCAGATTGACCGAGAACTTCGGAGAATTGGTTTCTCCTCAGTCACCCTGGATCTGAAAGGCTACTCAAAATCAAAACAGTCAACGCCCGAAGTCACCCTTCCAATGTCAACCCGATAATCGATGAGTTCCGGAATGCCCCCGAGTTTCTTCTTTTGAGAGATCAAAATTTTCCATCAATCCATTAAGTCACAAAAGCCAAAATAGATCATTCGCATCTCTGACTACTAGAACATGACCAAGTTGGAAAACAACTGCCCCGTGTGCACGACAGAGCTTGATGAGAGAGGCGTTTGTAGAAATTGCGGCTATTATTGCAGTTGCAGCATGGACTAGCGGGAAACCCTTTTCTCCCGAACCGCAAAACCCTTGATCGCCCATGATCAAAACCGATGATTTTTTAGGTATGGCAATATGCATATGTTGCTTTACCCAAATTGCCATTACTAGGAAACCCAGATCTGTCCGTAATTGCGGATAGAGTTACAGGCCCGACCTGGTCGCTCATTCAGAGATTCAAATCCCGGACCCACTCAGTGAGAGGAATAACGACTCGTGTAGAGTATGAGAAAAGGACGAATGAAGCCGGAATAAAATTCTACTACGAACGGCACATCCTTTTCCACCTCCACGCACGGGGAGAAGAAATCACATTAACATTCTTCGCTGACCCAAAGTCTAGGGCTCGTATTGCTGATGACCAAGCGATCGATACGGACTTGCGGGAGCAGATCAAGAATAAGCCCTCTTCAACCTTCCGAATCCAATCAGCCAAGGACTTCAAACCCATCATGGAACTAGTACGACTTAGGATTCGTCTCTTCAACCAAGATGGCGACGAGCAGAAGACAGTAGAGAGACTACAAGAGCGACCCATCGCAGTGTAACCTCCGAAAAGCGATTCTCCACTTGCAAGACAGGCAAGAACAAGCTAGCCAATTAGAACGTCTTCGGAAGCTACTCTCAAGTCAGCCTCCAACATCCAATGACGGCGTCGAAGCCGTCGTTGGGATGCTCCTGATCGAGAAAACCAACAACGATCTTGAGATACTGCTAGAGCAGAGAGCAGAACGCACTGGAGACCCGTGGTCTGGACACATAGGGCTCCCAGGAGGCCGAATTAAGTCCAGCGACAAATCCCCCTTCGACGCCTGTAAAAGAGAGGTCATGGAAGAGGTCGGGATCGACCTCAGCCGTGAAGGAGAACTACTCGGGAGCCTAACTCCGGGATTTCCTTGGAATCGGCCAGAACTAAAGGTTCAACCACTCATCTACAAGCTGCACAAGCGACCAATATTGCGCATTGGGTCGGAAGTTGTAAGCGCTTTCTGGGTCGCACTATCTGAGCTTCCAGGGATGCGGAAACAAAGCGATGTTTCGACAAGGCTCGGGCCAAGGACAGTGGACTCCTTCTACGTCGATGGGCGAGTTGTCTGGGGCTTTACGTTCAGAGTTCTGAACGAACTCTTGAGCCTTAAGCAGCGGTCATCAGGGTAAATTGCCCGTTGGTGATATACTGATACCTACCATCCTACAAGCCTCACACAGGCTAAAGGTGCTAGGTTCACCGCAGGCCTGACACAATTGTAAAGTCTGGTGAGGAAGCCCGGGCTCCGCTAGGTTACGAAGCTTGATCATGCTCCTGTAAGCTGAATAGGCAATGCCTGGATGAGCTGTTTCCAGTCTATTGACAATACTCCTGAGCTCGTTCCTCAATGCTTCTGTCATGTAAGGACATGAAGCAGATTGAAATTCCAGGTCGTTAGTAAATCCGTACAATGCTACCTCTCTTTCGGGAATCTGACAAAGGGGCTTGATGCGAGGCATGAAGAGACCTCTGGGATCTTTCAAGACCGGACTAAACCTTACGAATCTTTCCGTGTCTCCCTCGAAAATATTCAGGAGGAATGTCTGGACAATGTCATCGAGGTTGTGGGCGGTTGCGATCTTAGTAGCTCCGACCTTCTTTGCGAGCAGGTTGATGGCTTTGCGTCGCCAAACGCCACAGTAGGCACATGCGGTCAGCCTCTCTCCTTGTTTGGCCCGTAGAAAATCGTCAAGACTCTGTCCGTACAGTTCTTCAAAGGATATGGTCTGATGTTGGATCCCGAAACTCCTCGCGTACTTGGACGCCAACTCGACCGCCTCCTCTCTGTAACCAGAGATACCCTCGTCAACAGTGACAGCTGTCAACTTAGTCAGTGGAAACCGCGACGAGAGCTTCGAGAGAATCGAGAGAAGTGTTATGCTGTCCTTCCCGCCAGAGACGCCGATTGCGACGTGGTCCCGAGGTTCAAGCATCTTCCACTCGTTTAGCGTACGGCGGACCTTCTTCTCTATGGATGACCGAAAACAGCCTTTGCAAAGATTGACGCCTTCGTACTCTCTTCGGTAGAACGCAGGGTTATGCTTGCAAATGTCACAAGTCTTAGCTTGGAGATTCGTTTGACTAGCGCCCCAAGAAGATGGTCCCGAATAAGAGGAATGACAGGACCAAACTCATCAAAAGCAGACCCAAAGATATTACACTTGCAATTATCCTAGGCCACTTGGTATTCTTGACACCGAGCATGTTAAGAATCGTGGTAAAGTACCGATCGCCATCGAAAGGGAACAAGGGCAGCATGTTCACGATTGCGACGTTGAAGAGAATCAATATCATCCAATTGAAGGCTGAAAACATTTGGAAGCCTGTAATGGGTGAAACAGGCAATCTAGATGCAAAATAATTTGCGGTTATGATCCCGAGTATGGCGCGACTCTGGTTCAGCGTGTCCATTTTCGTTACAACCACCCGGTCCAGTCCATTGCTCAGTCGCACGTCAACCGTTTGACCAGGCGATACCCTAGACATTATTCCAGAAAGATCAGTCACAGAGCTAACCGGATTCCCATTTACCGCTGTAATCACTGACCACTGTGGAACGCCGGCTTGTTGAGCTCCGCCACCGTCCACTAGGCTAGTAACGAGTACTCCGGACGGCGAAGGCAAGAATATCGACGATGCGATCAAGAATACGAGGAACCAGGAAACAACGTTTGTGAAAGATCCCGCAGCAAATACCCGTAGCTTGGTACGATTAGGTTTCTTGGCAAGATCTTCCTCATCAATCTCCACGAATCCGCCGGGCAGGAAAACAGCGACGAACACTCCGGACGACTTGATAGGAACGCGGTCAAGAACGCTTGCTATTCCATGTGCCACTTCGTGTGGAATCAGAAGAACAGCGATCGCCAAAATTATGTACGGAAAAATCTCCCAGCTAATCGTCAGCCCTGGCAATGGAATTATGAGAGCAGTCGGTGTAGCCTGCGGGCTTCTTATGAATAGCGCGATTAATCCACGTATGAACGCGTAGAGTGCCAGGGCAGACAGTCCTATGCCCATTGCTGCACCAACGTCGAAGAAAACTAACCAGCCACGGCGCCATTTGGTTCCTAATCGTTCCATCCAACT
>VBBH01000092.1 GCA_005888695.1 Candidatus Bathyarchaeota archaeon | reverse complement strand
CATGGTACTTGACCAGTCCTTGTATTGCGTAGGCTCTCGCGGTAGCTTTCACGAGACCTGGTCCCCTCGCCGGCCGTTATCAGGTTAGTAATTCTGTTATGCGGTCAGGGCTATCACACGGATCAAATCTACAATGTCGACGCCGAGGTCGGCCATGTTCTCCATGTGTGCGCCAATGTCTCTGACGATCAGGATAGTTCGTAATGGCATCTTCTCATCTAATACTTCAAGATCTAAGGAGCGATAGGCAGAATCTACTTTCTTTTCGGTGTCCTCAACTGAAATCGAGAGTTCCATGGCACGGGTCGGATTGAAGCCGAGTGACATCATCGTCTCTCTGATCTTTGACATTTCCTCTAGCACCAAGGTTACGATCTCGGCCAGGCGTTTGGTGTATCTCTTGTCCAGTTTCCAGCTCTTGTCAATTATCGATGAGACTCGATAGCCTATGCCTTGTGCATAGTCGGCTACTTCGCCTATTCGGAAGATCAGTCGGATGAAGTCGTCCCGACTGCCGAGGAGGTTACCAACAGAAGCCACTTCCTCTAGCAGCTTCTTCTTGGTCCCGTCGAAGGTGTCCATAATCCTGACCATGTTGCCGTAATTGTCTTTGCAATCCTTTGGTTTGCCGTCCGAGAGGTTGTCCATCATGAGCGCGAGCTCGCGGGTAATGTCTACGACGTTGCGGGTCTGTTCCCTGCAAATATCGAGTATGCGACGTCTAATCGTTGCCTCCGTTTCCACTGGAAATGTCATCAGGTTATGTTCGCCTTTCCAGCCACCTTATGCAGGGCTTCCGATAAAAAACTAGCAGCGGCCTAAGGTTCAGATTCTATGCTTTGAAAGCCTTTTTCGACTATCTTCCTAACAATTCCCGGCAAATCAGGTGCTGGCCGCCTCAATTGCTTCCAGGTGTCTCGATCCCTCAAGGTGACCGTCCCGTCGTTCAACGTGTCATAATCGACCGTTATCCCAATCGGTATCCCTGCCTCGTCTGCCCTCGCGTATCGGCGTCCTATTGAGCCCGCTTCGTCATATTCGACCCTCAATCCTTCGCGCGACAGATCAGTGAAGACCTGCATCGCTTTCTCCGGCAAACCATCCTTTCCGAGCAATGGAAAGATAGCTGCTTGTACGGGCGCGAGTTTTGGAGGTATGCTGAGGATTATGCGGTCTTCGTTCATTTTCAGACTGTATTCTAATGTTGCATAGAGGAGTCTTTCGACACCGAAACTAGGCTCGATAACGTGAGGAAGGAATTTAGTTCCAGCCTCCTTCACCGTAACCTGGTTTAGGTTGAAACAATCTCTTGGGACAACGAATCCGTCGAGTTCTACGGGTACAGGGCTGTCGGCCAGCTTCTTAGGATCAGCAGAGGCGAGTAGTCCTCCTACTCGGCCTGCCTCGTTTCCGAAGATTGCCCGCAATCGTTGGTAGTTTGGTTTGACGACTGTAGTAGTCTTTTCGATCGGTTTCTGGTACGGTCTGAAGACTCTCATGTCGGTGCCGGATGCTATCATGTGGCTCTTCAGATCATAGTCGGTTCTATACGCAAACCCTGCGACCTCTACCCAACCCCATCGGTCAAGGCGGACCTCAAGGTCGAAAGTTTGAGCTGAGTAATGGGCTCTCTCGTCGGGGAGTTTTTCGAAGAACCTCTGGTTATCCGACGGTATGCCAAGTGCAACGAGGAATCTTTTGGCTAGCGCCATGAAATATGCGGCCCAGGGTGCCTTGACTAATCCATCTCTCAATGCATGGGCGACGGAGATGTTTACTCGATCATTGTCCTTTCCTGCTTTTCTGAGGTCCTCCGTCACTATTGATAGTATGTCGTCTTCTACATCTCTAAGATATGGACAGTCGGGCTGGTCTGGGTCAAAGAAGAACTCGAAGTCCATAATCGTGAACTCCCGCAATCTGATTGGGCCTTGACGAGGCGAAATCTCGTTACGTAGCGCAGTTCCGATCTGGGCTATTCCTATCGGAAACCTTTCCCGCGAAACTTCCATTAGTCGGCGGAAGTTGATGAATACTCCTTGGGCAGCCTCTGGTCGCCCATAGGCCACGTCTTCACCATAGGGTCCGATTGTTGTCTTGAACATGGTGTGGAAGTACTCGGGCTGGCCTAGTTGTCCTCCACATTCTGGGCATCTAACGTTCTTCTCTTTCAACAACGTTCCCAACTCTACGAGACTTAGTCCTTCGGTCTCGATTCCTGTCGAGTCCTTCACGATTTGATCGGCTCGGAATCTTCGTTTGCAGTTACTGCATTCGGTCATGGGATCCTTGAAGTTGGCCACGTGGCCCGAAGCTTCCAAGACTTTCGAGGGAGTAATGGTTGGAGTGGATATCTCCAAGAATCCGTGGGGTTTCAGGAAGACGTTTCGCCATTCGTCTTCTAGACGTCTTCTCAGCGTAAGCCCGTATGGCCCGAGATCTAAGAATCCACTGACTCCGCCATAGACCTCGAATGAGCCCCAGAAGAAACCTCGGCGGCGCGCGATCTCCGAGACCAGACGATACTTGTCTTTCACCTGTATCTGCGAGGCGTTCAAGCCCAACTTGGTTTTGTGGGATAGGGTTCACTATATTCCTCTTTTCAGGAACCCTTTGGTCTCCAGACTTGGGCGGAGAACTCGGAAACGGTTTACTCAAGCGCTAGCGCGCTTTGAGGTGCTTAACTATCGGTGGCCTGACCTTCCGAAGAATCCTGTAGCCGCAGAAAGGACACTTGATCTCGGGTGTCATGTTCAACTGTTCAGCGGTCAGTCGAGAGCTGCAGTTTATGCATTCATAGATGAGTCCTCCGGGGCTCCGCTCTACTGGAGGTTCGGTCGGCGGCGACTCCTCCTGGAAAATGTTGTCCCCGGGGCCCGCTTCCATCAAAGGTCACTTTATGTTCTGATTATTTACGTCCAGTTTGAGTTAAGGGTTTCTTGGTTTCGGACCAGCCTTCGGTCCCGTCTGCTTTGTCTTTTCCGCGGGCTCCGTGACAGAGGGCCTGCGTCTTCGGAAGAAGAACGCAAATCCTGCTGCTACTGCTATCCCTATGATAACCGGGATCGCAATTTGGAGGGTAGTGGGTATGATCACGACGTTTAGAGTTGTGGCGATTATTGGTGCTCCGTATTCGGGGGAGAAGAAGCTGACGGTGTAGCTACCGAGGCTGGAGGGAGCGTTGAAGGTGAATGGAAAATTGTATGATGCTCCTGGCTGCATTGGACCCGTTCGCTGGGTAGTCTGTGATACGAGGTTAGTTCCGCTGAAGACTTGGAGTGTTATGTTCAGGTTCATGACTAGCTTGGTGGAGTTGTTTCGGACTTTCAATGTCACTGTCAATGATTGTCTTGAAGTTGCCTCGGTTGGGCCCTCCAGTGATGGCTGACACGTGCCGGAGGTCAATGGACCGCACAACACTAGATTGTCGCTGGCCCCTGTAGGATCTTGGTTTCCTAATGTGATGCCGTTGGCGTCGCGGGCGAGCACGATAAGAGCTAGATGTCTTGCTTGAGATATCGGAGCGGAATCGGTCGTAATTGTGAATGCGCCTTGACTGTCTGCTTGTCCAATCTTGGCGGCCAAGACTCGGCCGCCTTGGGCGATCAGACTGTTTGAGAATATGTACGCGAAAGGCTGGCTCTCGTGGGAGTTGATTGTTCGCTGCCCTCCGGCTTGGGGTTGACTTGTCACGGTCATGTTGAAGAGGCCGAATTGTTGGCGGGTGTCGAACAGGGGAGGTGCACCGGAACTACTGGTCGCTGTTGTCTGCGCACCGGTTCTAAGAGTCGTCACTTTGAGGTTCATCAGCCCATTACTGAATGTGACATCTACTTCGTAGATTCTTGACCCTTGCTGAAGTGGTGTATCGATAGGCTTGTCGAGGGAGAAGGTGGCGTTTACACCGTGCGGTCCATCGGAAAGGAACTCGTGGCTGATCGTCAGGTTCCCAACCATTACTGTGCTCGATGGATTGACGATTCCCAGATAGATGATCAGAGGCCGCCCTAGAGTGAATGCGCCGTTAACGAAGGTAATGTTGTGTATGTATAACCCGGCAGACGCCGGAGCAAAACTCTGGGAATAGTTGCCGCTGGTTAGAGTGGATATTCCAAAGACGGCGACAGAGGCGCCTGGGGCTGGTCCAAGGGTTGATGATTCGTGGTCAATCGTTCCGGTGGCGGTGATCCTTGAGTTGTCACCGGAGTAGGTGAAGCCTTGAGCAAGCTTCAGATGCTCGATGAAGATACTCGTGCTATTCGCGCCGTAATCGTATAGACTCGTGAAGGTTGCGTTTACGTTCCAGCTACCAAGCGGACTCGTCGCAACTGTGATTGGGAAGGTTCCATTTCCAAGGGTGTTTTGGGTTTGCGTAGGCCCGACGGTCTTTCCGCTTGAGTGGATTTGAGTTATGCCAACGGTTCCAGGTTGCTGTACCGAGAGGGTGTCGTTCAACTTGACGCCTAACGACTCACTGGGCTGCCAGTGAGTCTGGGGAAGGTTCCCTATGACTGCTGAGATCGATCTTAGTGTGTTCGTTGTCTGGGCCGTCATTGTCAATTGAAGGTTGCCGTTTAGTTGGGAGAAGGTCATCGAGACGAAGGTTGCATTGAAGAGCGATTTGCAATCTGGTGCTAGACAGAATCCGGTGGTGCCTGCGGGGAGCGGGGGGCCCGTGGCGTTGGTCTCTGTGAAGCTTGTGTACGGCGTGGGATAGTAGAGGGTCACTTGGAATAAGGTCCAGTTGAAGTTCTTGTTTCCGTTGCCGGGAATAGGCGTAGTCACGGTCCGATTGAAGTTGAAAGATGTCATATTCGCTGTATGGAGGACCTTGTTGGTGGCGGAGTTGAGAACCATTTGATGCATGTTGGCGTTGGCGAGATTCGGGGCGAGAAGTGCGACATTTCCAACTTGCACGCTCAACTCCTTCGAGGCAGGCAGATTCCATCCAAACCGGAAAACCAACGTCAAGTTGAAACCTATAGAATTGGTCGCGTCATAACAGACTTGTGTGCTCTCTGGACAGGAGGCCGCTACGCTTGCGGTTCTCATCTGGATGGTCTGACTGTCGTTCTCTGACAATAGCCTAGTCGCGCCTTTGAAAATTGTGTAAGTGGCGTTTGCCACGTCTGGGTTCGTAGATGAGCCATCTATTCTGGTACCAGGAGGGGTGAAGAAGTCAAACCGTAGGATCACTCGACTGCAGCCCGTGCAAACACGTACAGTTCCGCTTCCTGTGCCGATAATTGTCACTGTATAATTGATACTCTGCGTTCCTATCCGGGCCGCGGTCGTGTCGAGAAGGAATTTGTAGCCAGACCCAGTGTGGACGAGCGTCGCATCAGGCGGCGGACTTGAGGTAGCATTCGCGTCAGTGTAGGTATTCATAACTGCATAGGTTGCGTTGAAGGCGGTGACCGTCCCGAATGGATCCTGGGAACGGCTCGGAGATGCTGAGGCGAGAGTTGCTAACGGGAACTTCTGATAGGATTCAGCTATCGGTAAAGCGAGAGGCAGTAGAATCAGCAATAGTGCGAATAGGGTGATAACTCGAACCAATACATTTCACGATATAAACGCCGACCGGTTCGTCCAATTCTATTTAACCTTTGGATGTGCGTCAAACCGTTTCACCGGCTTTTGATCATCGGTATAATGCAAACATGATAAGTTGGTCCGACGTATCAAGAATTCGACCTGAATCCAGATTCGCATATCTTATAATCCCGCTGGCTAGGATTCTTGGCCTATGTCAAGGAAGATAGAGCAAAACTCCCGTTCCCAGATCTCAGCTGAGTCCCTAGGTGAAGTGGTGACCCAGGTTATGGATAAAGGATATCAGATGAACTTCGACGTAACAATGGAGCTCGCGACTAAGAGGCTCCGGGTAGGTACTCTAAGGGTCTATGGTCGCATCGAGTCAGGGTCTCAGAAAAAGAAATAGCTAGTTGGATCCTTAACGCTTCGGTGGTGGGGAAACGAGCACGACATTGTCTCCCCTAACGATTATGGTTCCCAATTTCTTCACAACTTCAGTGTTGGTTACGTCCTCGGCTTCTTCTAGCACTAGGTTCATGTGCTGGTCAAAACTGTAAAGTTTTCCCCTAACGCTGCGTCCACCTTTTAGTTGGACGAGGCATACCTTGTTCAGGCTCTCCTCGAAGATCTTCGCTGCAACCTCTGACATGTCTGAATATGAAGCGGTCGCTTGTCAGGTACACTTTTAAAGATTGTCTCAAAGGTCCGATTCCATCTTGCCGATCAACCGGACAATACTGAAGGAAAGAGATGCTAAGCCGCTGATCGAAGAACTTTCGAAGAAAGTTCCGGGAACAAAGCTCGCCTCGATCAAGGGGAGAGTTGAAGTTGAAAAGATCGGAGACTCGGAGGTTGTATTTGTTGAGGGAACACCTTTGGCGGTGAGACGAGCTGGCTTATTGATCCCGTCTTTAGTTAACAATGAGAGTCTGAATACACTGCCTAGAATCGTTGTTGACATGGGGGCAGTGCCGCACATTTGTGGTGGTGCAGATGTCATGGCGCCCGGAATTAGAAAGATAGAAGGAGAATTCGGTGAGGGCGGTTTGGTTAGTGTGGTTGATGAGAGGCATGGGAAGTTCCTCGCTGTAGGCCAATCGCTTGCTGATTCCAAGACTCTCCGGGCGACGAAGAAGGGGAAGGTGGTGAAGAACCTGCATTATGTCGGGGACGAGGTCTGGGAATCGGTCAAATCCTAGGCCGTACGGGTTTCTAGTCTTTTTTGCGTAATTCCTCAGGGAAATGCTTAAAGTAACACAGTATCCAGCCAGCACGGGAAAAGCCGCATATTCCTCCCGCAGCTACATGATGTTTCGCCATGGCACACTCGCCTGTATACGTCAAAGCCCTGCCTCTTCAGGAATTGGACGATGTCGAATCTGTCAAAGAAGAGGTCAAGGCCGGAAACATACTGATAGTTCGCGTTGTTCCATTAGCTAGGAAGAGTGTTGAGGAGACAAAACTGGCGATTACCGAGCTTACAGATTATGTGAAGGGTCTCGGAGGAGACATTGCAAGGTTGGGGGAGGAGAGGATTGTCATTACACCTCCCGGGATAAGAATCTGGAGGCGTGAGGCCTCTGGTCCTAGCACGGAGGTTCCTATCGTTGTTGAAACCGGGCAGAAGGAAGCTTCCCGCAGCGGCGGGTCTGGCTCACCTTAACCTCAAGCTTTCCAATACATCAGGGACGACGGTTCGGATTCCGAAGTATCGGTTGACTGTCTGCGCGAAGATATCCGATTTTCGTCTTTCACCGTGGTTCACGATTATCCTAGTGGGTTTTGGGGACATTCTTTTGATGAAGGAGAGAAGTTGGTTTCGGTCGGAGTGGCCGGAGAATCCTTCGATCGACTCGACTCGCATGTTCACTTTGACGAGTTCGACTTTCCCATCGTGGCCGTACAACGGGACCTCCTTCAAGCCGTTCTTGATTCTGTTCCCGAGTGTTCCTTCTACTTGGTAGCTGACGTATGCGAGGGTGTTCGCGGGACTTGGTGCCAAGTGTCTGAAGTAGTCGATTGCTGGACCGCCTTCGAGCATGCCGGAGGTGGCGATTATGACGCATGGACCACCAGCGACGATCTCTTCTCGATCCCTTGGATGAGTGACTGGGTGGAAGTATTCTGACTGGAAGGGGTTGATGTCCTTGTGGAGTATTTGTTCTCGGATGTCCCGGACGAGATATTCTGGGTAGGCAGTGTGGATTGCCGTAGCTTCGTTGACCATTCCTTCGATGTAGATTGGTAATTCACGGAGTGCGCCGTTTCGCATGTATGCGTCGAGAACAAGCATGATTTCCTGAGCTCGGCCGACTGCTGGGACAGGTATCAGCACCTTCCCGTTCTTCTCCACGGTCTCATTGACTATGCTGACCAGTCGGCCTTCGACGCCTTCTCGGTCGGGCATGATGTCGTCAGGGCCCCCGTAGGTGCTTTCAATGATTAGTGTCTCGGCTCTCGGAAATAGACCCATTGCTGGATCGAGCATCATTGTACGTCCGAATTTGAAATCGGCGCTGTAGACAACATTGTGAAGTCCTTCTCCGATGTGCAAGTGAACCATTGCGCTTCCGAGTATGTGACCTGCATTATGAAGTGTCAATTTGATGTCTGGTGCCACGTCTGTAACAACGTTGTAGCGGAGAGGTATGGTGTGGGTGACGACTTCTCTCACGTCTCTTTGATCGAACGGTGAGTGGGAGCCCTCTTTGCTGTGGACGTCGAGATAGTCCAACTGGTGCAGGGTCATCAGGATGGCTGTTGGTTCGGAGCAGTAGATCGGGCCATCATAGCCATACTTGAAGAGAAAGGGGAGGATTCCACAATGGTCGAGGTGAGCATGTGAGATGATAACCGCGTCCAGTTTTTCAAGGTCGAATTCGTCGGTGTCGAATCTTGGAAATGCTTGGATTGGTTCCTGAGATCCGGGATTGATCCCGGCGTCCATCAGGACTCTGCTTGATCCTGATTCGATCATCATTGCCGCTCTGCCGACTTCGCGGAAGGCGCCGAGCGTGATTAGTCGAACGCTTCCGGCTTTGCTGAAGGTTGGGCGAAAGATCCTTTCTCCTACGTCTCGTAATATTCGGCTTCTCTCTTCGCTCTCAGTATGTAGAATGTGACGTGTGCTCGTGATTATCTTGGAATGTAGCGGTGGTGCTCTGAGAATTCTGGGCCTCCACCTTGTCTCTTTGGTTATTTCCTGAAGGACTGCGGCCTCTTTTCCGATAGCGACGCCAGGCTTTTTCGCTTCGATGACGACCTCTCCGAGGCTTGGATCAAAGTTCAAGCCTGAGACTTCGGCTTCGGCGGGTATGATCTTTCGAATGTAAAATTCCGCCTCCTTCTCGGGCAACCGGATGGATTGGTCGGATCGTATGACGATCCGTTTGTGAAGTAGATTCACTATCTCCGTAACAACATAGCTCTGCTCCGCGAGGAGTGCGGGATTCTTGACGTAGATTGCAAGTCGCGGCCCCTCGAATTCCACACGGGTGATCTCAGCATCTTTCGGCATGTGCTCTGCTATTGTTTCGCGGATCTTGGCGTGCACGTCATTGTAGGTTCTAGGCATATTCACTCATTTCTTTTTTCGTTCTCGCTAGTCTGATGCTCGTGTGAAGGACGGTGTTAATCCGAAGCCCTAATGCTTCGGAGGACTGCGAAACTTTTTTGGAATGATCTCTAGTCTTACTTTCAGATTTAGTGGACGAGCATCTTCTTCTCGTCCTCGGACATCTCGCGATATCCAACATCCTTAGTGATCAAGGCGATGTCGAAGCTGTCGCCGCTTGCACTATCACGCTTCATCGCTGAAGTTATTGCTCTAAGAACCATTGGTGTCGCTTCTTTGACCACCATGTTCTCGTGCCATTCTGATTCTAAGACACCGTATGCGACTGGGGAACCGGAGCCTGTTGAAACGAATTTTTCTTCCATTGTCGAGCCTAATGGGTCGAGTGCGAATATGTGTCCGCCAGTATCGTCCACTCCTCCAATCAAGGCTTGGACGCCCAGGGGATAGTAGCGTGCGGAGAAGAGTATGTTGGACACGAGTCGTGCGGCCGAGCTTATCGGGATCGGTCTAGCCATGTCGAACCTGTAGAGAGCGGCATTGGCTCGCAACATTTCCACTATAGCCTGAGCGTCTCCAACCACTCCCGCAATCGTCATTGCGATGTGATGATCGATCATGTAGACTTTTTTGGCTCGTTTGTGTGCTACGAATGAGCCCATCGTGGCCCTTGTATCGGTCGTTAGGACGACGCCGTCTTTGCAGACGACTCCGATCGTGGTCGTCCCTTTGAGTATTTGGCCCTTGACCAGTTTCCTTCTATCTAGCATCTCTTGTCCTTCTGAATCGTCTTCCGAGGAACGTACAGTAGGCGCTTTCCAAGCAATTGGAAAGTCCGTTGGGAAGGGCGGAACCCGGGACTGCTTAAAAACGTTTTCAGGCTTTGACAATTGTCTACTCCGTCTCCTCCTCTGTTCCGGTCTTCGATTTCTGTGACCGTCGTTTGCTGGTTGTACTTGATGACCTTCTTCCTGTGGATTTCTTTGGGGCTGCTCGCTCCGCCTTCTTGGGGGCTGTTTTCGGTTCGGGCTTGGCTTCTCTAGTCTCGGCTTTCGTTTCAGCGGTTGCTTCTGGGACTTCGCCTTTTGCTTGCGCTGTTCCTCGTTTGTATATTTCTCGGAATGCGATCGTGTTTAGTCTGGGGAAGTATTTTTGAAGGTCGGCTGTTATGGATTTTTTCGCAACCTGTAACCCGCTCAGGTAGAATGCTTCCTCTGGAACTTCGATAGTCA
>VBBH01000091.1 GCA_005888695.1 Candidatus Bathyarchaeota archaeon | reverse complement strand
GTTTCCATGAAACCAACAGTATCTGTTGTCATGCCAACCCGAGGCAGGCATAGCTCTTCCCACAGCCATTCTCGCCAGGACTAATCCCGGCACCAAAGGTCGCACAGAAATCGTATAGTTGGAACTTCATCGGCCGGAGTCGTTTCCGCTAGATTCGCTCGGAAAGAAGGGTTCCCTATTCTCGAAATAACTTCGTCCGACTGGCCTCTCTTCATGAGAGCGGCGCAGGCCCACCCGTCCTACTTTATCGGAGAAACGTTATCATACGCAGACGAAACATCTCCAGAAAGAGTCACCAATGTCATTTCAACCAAGTACTTCCAAGAGGACGAGCGCATAATCAGGCGACGGTTTCTAATGGACCGACCGCGAACTTATGCGATTCCCTTTCTTAAGACCAAGCTAAATCGCGCTCGACTAAGAGTCCAATCTCGAAGTTGACTAGCTGAATTTTTATGAACAAATTCCTTCGGATAGACAGTAACTCTGACCCAGAGAACTTTGCCGGCTAGTGGTAGCATAAACTGAAAAACTGGAAGCGATCGAGTCTGAGGATACTAATCGTCCACCCCGATATGAAATTCATGGGAGGTGGAGAAAGACTTTGTTGTGACACAATCCGCACTCTCATAACTCATGGTCATACTATCGCATTGCTCTCGGAAGCTTTCGATCCCCGACGAATAGAAGAATTCTTCGGCTACGAGAGACTTTTCGACAAGGTCAATCTCCTACTTTATGCTGCTAGCAAGACAAGTACTCCTTACGGAAGTACGACCCACCTAATTCATCATGCCAAGGGCCAACTACGAGCCCTTAGCCAGAACCATTTTCGCTCCCAGGCATGGGACCTTATTTTTTCAACTCAAGATGCAGCATACATTCCAGATCTGGAGCCGCCCGTTCTACAATGGGGATATTTTCCCAAACATATTCCCTCCTTCTTTGAGCTTGACTTGCCCAAAGCGATACGTAGCGTTCCTATCAACCGATACTACTTGCATAAAATTGCAAGGATAGGCCTAGTCTTGGCTATCTCTCAGTATTCTAGAACCCACTTGGACAAAGAGTGGAAACGCCCGAGCGTCCTAGTCTATCCCGCCTGCAATATGGTGAGCGCAAAGGCGAAGAGCAATCTAGTGATAACAACTGCACGCGCCATTCCTGAGAAAAGACTTGAATTATTTTGGAAAGTAGCCGAGCTCTGCCCTGAGTATAAGTTCGTGATGATGCTGACATACGACCCACGATTTCAACAATACACCACCAAATTGTATAACGAGACGCCAGTTAATGGGAAGATCGTACCGAATCCACCAAAGGACATCTATGATGAAATATTGGGAGAAGCGAAAGTGTACCTCCACCTCATGGAGGGAGAACACTTCGGGATAACAATTGTTGAAGCAATGTCAGCATCCTGCGTCCCGGTGGTTCACGATTCCGGTGGTCCTAAGGAAATTGTAAACCCCGAAAGTGGTTTTCGATGGCGAAATCTTGACGAAGTCCCTCAAATGATTTTCGAGGCTATGAAGAGAGCTCCTTCATCCGTTGCCAAACAGAGAGCGGAGAACTTCAGCTATGAAAGATTCGATGGAAGACTATTTTCAGTCTTCGCCGAACTGCAAGCGCGAAATCGAAAACTGTCTCCGTAAGTCTCGCTAATATTAGGAAAGGATACAATTCCTACTACCACTCGGACAGGTAGACGACGCTAACGTCTGGAAAGATGAATAATCTTTCCCCTCAAACTTTGTCTGACCGGCTTCCACAAAGTGGCCTTCACTCTCTTCCACGGTGAGTAGTAGGGTATTAGGTCACTAGTTCTAGCATCTCTATAGAATTTTATGTCAAGATCTAGTAGCACTGGCAGACTCGACTTCTCGCAGAGCCAGTTGTAATAGATTCCGGATCTAGGAAATGGTTCGGGTACTCCAAATCGGTGTTTTTCCCAAATTTCGACGGGAAATATCAGGCATGAACCCACGGATGAGGTTTGGACGAGTCCTTTAGGCGATCGATACTTGTATCGATAGTAGTACATCTCGGGAGTGGCCCATCCGTCGTAGAACTGATAATATGGGAGAATCCCACGCTCCATCTTGGCCCACGTTGATGCACCTAGTATGATATTGGCGTCCAACTCGTCGTACCGTGCGATTAGGCGCCGGATAGCTTTCTTCTGAGCGAGGTAGTTGGATTCAATGTTAACTATGTGCGTTGTCTTCGGATAAAGCTTCAAGGCTTTGTCCATAGCTTGGTTTCTCTGTTCCGTTAGAAACTCAACTCGCTGGCGGTTTTCTGAGTGAGGATAGTACTGTCTGGGACCAATATGGCAATAAAATGGAATGTCCGGAATTGGCCACTGTTCCTGCTTGGTGCTTATTGTCGCTGCCAGGTATTTGCGATTCATGATTCCGTATCCTGTTTATGAGTAAATCATGCTGAAATGGTCGGCAAGGCTCGTTCTAATTCTCCGCGAAAGGTCTGAATTGCGCAAGTCCGTGGCTTCATGTTCTTTCCGCCACAAGCCGTCTGATCTTTTCGTGAAATCCTTGGGAGGAAAAAATCTGCGACCGATCGGCTATGTAAGAGGGATTGTCTCTGGGATCATGACTCTTCCTAAACGATCAACCTCTGGATTTGTCTCCTTTTGAATTCAGGCGCAGTTCCTTCTTGAATCGACTGGATGCCACTCTGAGGTTCTCGGGAGCGAGAGGCCCAATCTTATCCTTCAGAGACTGCCAAGTGTTCGAGATCAGGAAGGACTTCACAATACGCGTGGGCAAGGGGAGAGGTGGAAACGGACTTGGATGGAATCCCCTTACGTTGAAAGTCAGGATTCTGTCCAGGCCGGAAGCTCGACACATGTAGTTTATTTCGTTACCCGCTTCGGGAAACGGTTCGGGAACGCCAAAACCAGCTCTTTCGAACGCGGACCTTGGGTAGATGACAAGCCCGCCAACCGCCTCGACCTTGATCATTCCGGGATGAAGATTGGGAGTGGAAGGGCGAAATCCATAAGGTTTGCCTCGCCCTTCAGGAGTAGTCCATGTATCCCAGAAATTAATCTTCAACGGGACGTACCTCCCGTCGATCCACCAGGTGGAAGCTCCCAAAATCACGGTCTTTTCAAGGGAACTATATTCATCTAACAATCCCAGTAGGGCGCTAGTCTGATCCACGTAGTAGCTGTCTATATCGAGGAAGTATTCCGTTTCGGGATACAATTCCAGGGCTCTTTCATGGGCCTTGTTCCGTCTCTCCGCAAGATACTCAATGCGGTCTCTGTCCTTCTCCGTGCGCCAAACTTGTCTGTAACCTTCAAAGTGGCAGTAGAACGGGATCCCTGCTTTTTCTATTCCGCAGTAGACCTGGCTCTTGCTAATGGTTACTGCAGTGATCTTCTTCCTGTCGCCCATTTACTGACCAACTGTAGTCAAACCGGAATGATTCCTCTCATCTTTATGGCAGTGTAGTGAGCATTACGGTTCTTCACCTCGGCGAGTATGCCCAAGATGTTCCAGACGTATGCGGTAACGAGCATCCTCCACAGGTGGTTCTTGGCTAGCAGATGATAGTAGGCCACTGAGCTTCTCATGTTGAACTTGTTTAGTGCGTCGCGATAACGCAAGTTGCCTGTCCCGTCGTCTATCACAACATGTCCACGAGCATGCACGACCCTAGCTCTTGGTTCGTACACGACGCGATAACCGTATCTTCTCGTTCTCACACCATACTCGACATCATCAAACCCCTGGACGAAGTATGGGTCAAGCGGGCCGACCCTGTCGATAACTTCCCTCTTGATATACGCACAGGCAAAATCGCAGGACGGCAACTCAGTGTCATGGTCGTACTGCCCACGATCTACTTCATGCGAACCCCGACCGGAGACGATCATTTGCCCCAAGCGAAACTTGGAAACAATCCGGTGCCCTGTGCTGTCAATCCGACCATCTGGCAGCAGCATTTTGGGTTGTACGATCCCGATCTTCGGGTCGGAGTAAGCCGTTTGCTGAAGGACAGTGAAGGCATCCCCGATGGGATATGCATCGTCACTCAGCAACAAGATGTCTTCCTTACCCGTCCTCTTCAATAGCTCGTTGACAGCCCTTGCGAAGCCGATGTTGTTCTTGCCGTTGTCCCAGAGTAGAATGTCCTTGTCTCCACTGTAGTATGGCTCGATCTTGTACTTGACGATCAGGATTTTCATAACGGATGATCCCGTCTCCTCCAGTCGCCGATACTACAACGGGCACATTTCAACAGACTGTAGCGTGTTTCCCGCCAGACTTTGACGTTCAGATCGAGAAAGATCGGGATGTTGGAATGCTCGCAAAGCCAGTTGTGCTCGCATCCATGCAAGTCCTCTGGAGTACCATAGCGGACGCCTTTCTCCCAGATAGTCCGCGGGAACAAGTATACCCCGCCGACAGAGTGGACACGGTAGAGTGACGGTAATGGGATCTTGAAGTGAGAGGCGAGGAGATCGTTTTCTGGTCTCCATCCATAGGGCATCCAGCGTGCACCAGGAGCCGCCCACTTGTCAAAATAATCCCGTTTCGCCTTGAGAATATGGGACAGTCTGGTCCGCGAGAGTGCCCAAGTGGCCGCGCCAAGAATGTGTTCACCGAATCCTCGACTAACCTCCTCGTAGTGTTTGACCAGCTCATTGAGGGCATCCCATTGCCCGAGATAGTGACTATCAATCATCATCAGATCTGTGGCCTCGGGATATCGATGCAACGCCTCCTCTACGGCGGAATTACGTCTCGAGGCGAGATAGTCAATGTATTCTCTTGGTGTGACCTCCGAACTCCACCATTTCTTGTAGGGTTTCCAGCCGTCAGTGTGACAGTAAAAGTCCACATCGGGAACGTTCCACTCTTCCGCCTTCCTAGAGATGCAGGCTGCTAAGACTCTGGTCAGGGCCGGACTTCTCCCCAAACAGCACCCCCCAATATGACCGAATCGAGGGGTAGCTCAAAGTAATCGCTAATGAGTCCCGTCAGAGCAGACGTTTGGTGTACATGGTAGCTGTCGCACAGCACTACGGCCGTCGTCTTAGGGTATTTCTCGATAGCAGCCTCAACTGCTCTGTTTCGTTTTGTCGCCAAATAGGCGATGCATCTAGCCAAAGCGTCGGCGTTTTTCTGAGTAGACTGTCTGAGCGATAGGTATTCAATTTCGGGAAGATCCCGTGCGACATTGTCTCGGGAGAAGAAATGCCAAGGCATGTCCGGTAGCTTCGAACCGGAATCCGATCTGCTAATCGTTACCGCAACTAGTGCTCTCTTCAAGCCCGACTCACGTGGCCCGAATCCGTTCGTTTGCTAATGATGTTACCAGCTTGCCGATTTCCGTCTGAAAAACCCCTGAAGAGAACATTTGAGCTTTCAAAGAGATGGTAGATGGCCCGTCCAGTGGTTGGGTGCTTTCTACGGCGTTTTTCACTATCTGTGCAGCATCGGCCACTGAGCGGTAAGTGTATCCGACCCCTGATTCAAGGATAACTTCGGCCCCTCCACCCGTGTCGGGGGTTACCGGAATGCAGCCGGCCCCCATAGCCTGGGCTAAAGCAATCCCTATGCCTGGCTCACGGCTGGTGTAGAGATAGACCTTGCTCTCCTCAACGAGTTCTGGTCGATCGCGAATCCTAGCCTCAAAGTACTCCACGTTTTGCGGTTTGATGAAGAGTACTCTTTGAGCATAATCACGGTCCTTATCGGCTTCAGCCCCAACGAGGATGAATTTGTATCGAGGGACCCGTTGCGCAATGCGCATGAACTCGTGCACATTCTTCTGAGATGCCATCCTGGTGACTAAACAGATCTGCATCTTTTTGGGTCTCACCCTGAAGATCATGTCACACGGTGGGAAGACTACCGACGAATGTGACAAACCAATACTGTCAAGTCGCTGTTCTAATGCATGAGAGAGCGGTACAAAATATCGATTTCTCATCTTATCGGGATCGAGAGTCCTCCGCAGCACCCAATAGTATGGTTTCTTCCAAACAGACGATAATGGGCCACCATCCGGAACGATTTCGAACAAATCAGCCATGTCGTATAATATCTGAAATGTCTTCACGCTTGGAATATGGTAAATCACTGACTGAGTACTGAATGCTATGTCAGGGTGTAAATCTCTCACAGTGCGCATAACTCCTTGGCTGTATCTGAGGTGTTGAAGCGCTAGAAATCTGGACAGAACAGGTTTGAAGGGAGGGACTAGGATCGGTTTAGTATTCTCAAGAATCTTACCCATTCGATAGTTACGTTCTATCTCCGCTGGGTTGTAATTGTCAGTTACGATCGAGACTTCGAAACCAAGATCCTGAAGAGTTTTGATAATGTGTAAGGCGATTATTTCTGCGCCGCCATAAACGGTAAACCTAGGATGAATTACGACAGCCTGCTTCACTACCAAACTCTCCCATCTCTCAGATTATCTCTTGGAGACAGAATCTATGTATTCACTGATGCGGTCGGCTATGAACTCTCTTTCTTCCTCGCCGATCCCCTGGTGGTTCCCAAAGAAGAAGGAATTCCTCATGATCATCCGTGAGTTGCTCAGGTCACCGACGACCCTGTAAGGCAGTTGCTTCATGACGGGCTGTTCGGCCATGTTGCCGGCCATGATGGGACGCGTCTCAATACCTCCCTTCTCCATGACGTTTACCAGGTCCTCTCTCTTGAACCGGGCAGTGGAACGGACAGTCAATGGGTATCCAAAGTAAACGTGTTTGGTCCCGGCCGGTTCTCTCGGGGTCATAAGAACGTCCTTGTAAC
>VBBH01000090.1 GCA_005888695.1 Candidatus Bathyarchaeota archaeon | reverse complement strand
GGAAGAAGCACCGAAGAAGGTTCTTTCCCTCATAAAGGAAAGATTCGCAACACTTCCGTTTGCAGCACGATGGCTCCAAGACAAGTTTCCACCCGATATGGTATTGAGCAGTTTGGACACGCTGGTACAGAATCGATGTGTGGGTGCGTATCGGGTATTGGTTGAGGAATCGGGAAAACCAGTAGCTCAGGCGGAGCATACAGTTCTTGTTGAAAGGGATGGTTCGAGAGTCCTAACGGGCACGCTAGCCAGTTAGCACGTTAGGTCGCCTGCGTAGATCCTCAGCGTATATGCCATTGATGAATAGAGACTCGTTGCCGCATTGGCTGCAGCGGCCTTCAGCCTTGAAAACATAGTCGCCCATGGCGAATGACTTGATCTGTTTAAAACTGCACTGAGCACAGCGAACGACCGACAATACCTTCGGTGGGATACCGGCCATTGAAGAGTTTCTCCGAACTCTCAGAAGCGTCATCCCCACCAGACCGATGGACAATACTCCAACCGAGAGGTAAACGAGCGAACTCGTAAGATCACTGTTCGGTGCGAAGTACATGTTCAGACCTACATTGATACTAAGTATCGCGACCATGAAAAGGAATATCGCGACCAGATAGATTAGTGCTGATCCTGTGGCGGACTGCCTAGGCTTGGACAATTCAGTTATTTTCCTTATCTTTGGCCGGGCCTTTGACGCTTTCTACTGGCCAATGCCTATAGTGTTGCCGATTCCGGCAACAATTATGGTATCGCCAGGCTTCGTCCTCTCAATAACGAGCCTTTTAATCCTCTCGATCACCTTTTCGCCAGCCTCCAGTATCTCCTTTTTCATCGGTGTAATCGCTTCCTGAATGCTCTCTTTCACGATGACCGCGTAAACGGGTATACGGTTGTTTGTCGCGGTCTCCTCGATCTTGAAACGCTCGGTGCCTATGCCCCCGATCGCGGCCCCATAACCTTCGCTTATCTCTCCTGAGTTTTCTCCTTCGAATTTGACGGCAGCGTCTACCATTACAACCATGGTTACCCTCCCCGGATTCTCCTCGATCAGGGACTTTATCGCGTCTCCGGGCTTGCCAACGTTCCCACCCGGACCTTCTGCCTTAAGTGCTATGATGTGGCGCTCTTCTAGGGTTGTCTCGGCGACAACAACGTCCTTCTGCACCTTGCGCTTCTCGTGGTCCTTCATCAATCTTGAAGCTACGAGTGGGCCGATCCCGTCACCTATCGGCTGCCCCTCTGCAAAGGCCTTCGCGGCACCGAGGTAGGCTTCAGCCTCTTGCATGATTAACGGAAGTAGGCTTTGCAACTGTATGATGATGAAGAAGCTGCTTGTCTTTCGTCCCAGCAGGTAAAAGTGTCTAACGATTCGGTAGATCGTGTTCAACGCCCAAGAGGCTTCGACGAGATTCTCAAGATTATTGACTTGAGCGTCATCAGCGCTCGGCGCTATCTTCCGGACATCGTCCTTGAATTTTTGGTCGCGGACATCTAGCAAATGGTCGAACTTTCTGACGATTCCAGTGGGGTCCATGTCAACCGGTGTGATTAGGAACTGTTCCATCAAAACGTTGAGCTGTGGGCCGGGATCAACGGAGGGTTTGCCAACATCTTTGATCGTTTTCAGGCTCAAGTCCTTAGCCTGTCCGCGGAGGATATCGAGCCGTTTCAGTCCTCGATCAATTTCGAGGAGGTACATGCGCATTGTGATTTTCTGGCCGAAGAAGATGAAGAGGATGAAGAACAGAGAGATGACGACTTGGAGAATTTGGCCGAACGTACCGCCGATATCTATTCCCAACGGTCCCTGCAGTGAAACAGTTGTCGTCAATCAGGGCTGTCCTCGAACTGTTATGTTGTTATGGCTGCATGGTCGTTATAAACGTTGATTATAATTTTCCCGGAAACATCGCCGACATTACTTCGTCGGTTGTGGACAATCAACCGGAGTACTCGCGGTCTTTTGCGTGTGATTGTAGAGTGGAGTTGGCAGCGGTCTAGGCTTCGCGTGGGCTCTCGCACCACACTACCACAAAGATCGCCTGGGAGATTCACTTCCGTGTTCGGAATGGGTACGGGTCCTAGCTCCCAGCTATGGCCGCCAACCCCGACCTCTGAATCGGAAAATCTTGGTTGGGGCTTAGATAAGCCTTGCCGAGATAGATGGATTCTGTGGGTGTGTGTCCACTGCCCCCTGACCATGGATCTTTGGAGACTATCTGAGGCAGAAGGAGGATGGATGGCCTGGGGCGTGCTTTTCTTGTTCGCGGAGACGATGAGGCGATTCGTGGAAAGTATTATCTGTATGATTCTAGTGGAGAGACGAAACCTGCTGGTAAAGTATGCCTGTATACGCTTTCCTCATCTTCTATAGGGTTCGACCATTGAGCGACGCAGACAAGAAAAAGGCAACTGTGGAATGGGATCAGTTCAAGAAGAAACTGTCAAAGGACATCGCGATCGTTGGAGAGTATGCCCACATTTGGGGAACCACTTACAACGGAATGATTGTCGTGGAGTCTCGAGACCTCACAGCATTCCATGATTTCTGGCATAGATTCAGGGAACAAACAAGATGGTACGTTCCCGAGACAAGGACCTACATAGCTCAGAAGGAAGAAGAGCACTCTCACGATTAGGCATTCTCCTGGCTTGGACTGCGAAGGCAAAGTACTCCTCCGCCCTGGGTACATTTATAGCGAGAGTTTTGTCAGCGAGACATGTGCAGGCGATAAAGTGCTTCGCACCGACCGGGGCCGTAGTCTAGCCAGGGATGACGACGGGCTCCAGAATCCCAGAACAAGCCCAGATCGGGTTTGCAGACCCCAAGGAAGGGAATGATGATATTCGGGAGCGCGTTGACTAGCGAGGAAACCCGTAGACGGGAATCGCAGACTCGGCGGATGTCGTGGGTTCAAATCCCACCGGCCCCACTCTGATCATCCATCTTTTGAAACACCAAGTGAGAATCGCGATCGCTAAAATTGATCGGTTGTAGGGGATTTGTCATTGTCTGAGTCCAGTCATGCTGAGTATGAGCTTGTTCTGATGGTTAGGTCCCTTAATCCGGCGAGTGTTATGGAAAAGATATCAGAATTGACCTCTCTCGGTGATTACCGTCTTGTAAGAAAGGGAATAGAGAACCTTCGTGATTTGTACTTCGATACTCCAGACCACTCACTGAGCAGACGCAGGCTGAATCTAAGGTTGAGGTATTTGGGGAGTCTTGCTAGGATTACTCTGAAGCAAAGTCCTGGGCTGCTTACGAGGAATAGAAACGAGAGACGAGAAACCGAACTCGACTGGTCGCCTTCTTCTTTGTCGAAGATAATTCAGGCAATATCTAGTCGTGGCATCCGACTCGAAACGAATGCTCCTGGTGTAGGCGATCCGACAGATTCGATGAAGAAACTGGGTCTGATCGTTATTCAGGACCGGGAGACGAAAAGAGTATCTAGGGAAATCGTTTCCGTAGAAGGAGCGACGCTCGCTGAGTTGGCGATAGACTCTGTGACTTACCGTTTCGAAGTTGGGGATATCATGCTTGACGAGGTGGAGGTCGAAGCGAAGTCAAAGAATGGGCAGGAAGTTGTTGACGAGGTTGCGCAATATCTTACGCGTATGTTCGGACCGGAGTTGCAAAGGTGGAAGTCCGGTAAATTGTCCACTGGCATGAAGATCGAAAAGTTGCTGGACAATGGTCGTTTGAAGGGTATGATAGAGGAGGGCAGATTGAAGCAGGAGGCGTATGGACTATTACTTGGCAATTAGGGTTAGGGGCGTTGAAAGATACGGTCGAGAACTTTTCCGTCTGAATCAATAGGGACGTTGAGTGAAAGTAGCTTCTGAATGGTGGGCGCGAGGTCTAGTATGCCAACGTCTAGTGACATGCCTGCCGTAACATCTGGACCGCTTATTGACCAGAATCCTTCCCTGACGTGTTCCGCTGATAAATGGGGCTCGAAACTCCAGAGCTTGCCTGAGCCAAGCGCTGGGTTGACGTGTACTTTTTGATCACCTGCGAAGAATTCTACACAGACATCAGGCGCCTCGGAGGTGAATGGTCCGGAGAAGGTTTCGTCTCTATAATGGAATACTGTCCTGAGATTTTCTCCTGTTGTTGGATGCTTCAAGGTACCAAACATTTGGTAGAGTTTGCTGAGGAGTAGATCTCTTCTCGGGGTCTCTTGGTGATCGGAGTTCAGGTAAATGTTCGCTTGGACGCCTCCTGTGGAAAACGCATCTGTTCGATTCCAATCTACGTTCTCAATTAGATCTGTCAGGAACCTCTCGATCTTTGCAGAAGTTGTCAATCTACGGGCTATGAAGTTAGGCGCTCTGTTGTAGATCGCGTTGATAGAACCGGGCGGAAAGTTCCTGAGTATGAGCTCTCTAAGTTTAGTATACGTAGAGCCCTTGTGTCTTACTTTCGCTTCATTCTTCAACACTAGTAGGCCTTGAGATCGAAGATATTCGTTAACGTAGAAGGAAGTTGAAACGGGCACGGAGCCATGGTCGGACATGACCAAGACATAGGTGTCTCTCGCGACTCGGCTGGTCAACTCTCCTATTGCCTCGTCCATCTTGACGTACCAATCTTGCACGACGTTTGAGTAGGTTGAGCTATCATGGTCCATGTAACGCCAAAAATCATGCTGAACCATGTCCACACCTTGTAGAGTTAGGACGAACAAGTCGGGCTGATACCAATCCATCAAGAGTAAAGCGGACCGGACGCTCTTCGAATGCAGCCTCTCGACCTGCGAGAGGTAGGCCTTCTCTCCTCCCCGCATTTCTGAAGGCTTGGTCAGTGGAACGTCCACTTCATAACGGTCCACTGCCTTGTCCAGACGCTTCATGAGATTCCGTGGATAGGCCCAGTCCTTCCCAGGGGGGACGGGAAATCCACACACCATGAAGCCGTTCAACGGATATGCTGGGTATGTACCTGGCACGTTGAATACACCCACTTTGAGACCTTCCTGAGAAGAGAGGTCCCATAGGCAACCAAGATCTGGCCCCACCTGACGTTTGATCAAACGTTTATCTCGGCTGATCGTTGCAAAACCGAAGAGGCCGATTTTCGCAGGATTTTTTCCCGTTGCGAAGCACTGCCAAGCAGGCACGCTTGCCGGCGGGACTACGGACTGGAGGACCCCATGAACGCCCGATTCAGACAGTCTTTTGATGTTTGGAAGCTTGTCGATCCACTTCTGGATCAGAACAGGTGACGCACCGTCAAGCCCGATTACGAGTACTCTCATATCAATGCCTCGCGAAATAAAATTCTAAGGGGAGCGATCTAGCGCGGAACCGATTTCCTTGAACAGTCTCGACCATACGACGGCGGGTGGATCGTCTGTACTAACTTTCTCTAGCCCAAATCTCTCGGCTGTTTCCTTGTAGAGTTTCTTCTCCATCCGAACGAAATCAGGCGTATGTTCAGGTCTCGCGGCAAGAATCCTTGACTCGTCGGCATCAAATACGAATGACAGGTCTGGATGGGGCAAGACGCGTGGAAGGAGACCGGTTACGGGGACACTAACACCGTCGCCTGAGAAGCCCACCAGCATGTCGTACACGTATCGATCGGACACTACGCTGTATCCAAGAGTCTGGCGTAATTTGATTCCAACGGCGAGGATGGGAAAGTAGACGAAGAGGATGTAAATCGACCATAGGACACCCAAGGGCTTCGTCCTTTCCAAGTCGGTTGGATTCTTAAATCCAAGAATCCTCGCAGTCCGTCTCAACACAAAGCCGAAGGGGTCTAGTATATCCTGGTGTCGTAGGTAGGAGAATTTCTTCCCAGATGCATTCAGAAGAAAATAGCACTTCCCGGCATTTGTAGACTTACCGCTTCCGTGAGTCCCGCTCAAAGTCACCAGAATCGTCTTCGACGTCTCACTCACCAGAGCCTGTGTCCAGAAAGCGCGTTAGCAGCGAAGTCCATCAGAAGTAAAGGAGGCGCAAAAAGACACAGAAGCCCGCTCTTCAGTCTTCCTCGAGAAACCTCGCGACCGGCCTTGAGCAGGAAGAGGACAAGCAGGGCAAATGTAGGAATCCTGTATGGAAGTACAAGTCTATCCCGTCTAAGAGACCCGAGCTTGTCTCGTCCGAATCTCCGCTCGGCATCAGTTCTCAGCAAGTCCAGCTTCGGATAATCATACTGCGAGGCTTTCAAAAAGCGGTCGAGCGTCGACAGGAAGAAAATGAAGGCGTCGCCAATCCCGGCCCTGTCAACAGCATCCATAATCTCTGGGGACGAACAGTTACTGGTGAGTGTGATGAAGTCCAGTACGTCAGAGAGTTTGAGGAAGTTATGTCGGAACATCGCGTGAACCACTCTTATGATCACCCTGTCGACGTCAGAGGTGAGCCAGACCCGTCTTCCGCTGACATAACTCGTCTTCCTGTTCGTCATGACTTCGCGCGTGTCGAGGTGTTGTTCGCCGAGCTGGCTTACGGTCGGGTATAGTTCGAAATCATGCTTGAATCCGGGTAGAAAGCAACTGAACTTTCCGACGACCATGTCGCAAAACGTCAATCCCTCCACTTTCACTCTGAACTTGTTAACTAGAATGTCCCGTGCCCGGTGGAAATCGGAGGATGAGGGGATCAGAAAGTCCAGATCATGACCGATGTCCGGCAAGGAGTCAAAAGATTTGATCACCGCGAAACTAATGCCCTCTTCTTCGAGTGTCTTACTGACGAGCTCGTACAGCCTCATCGCTTCCTCCGCTGAGGCGTTCGATTCGTCCACGATTTTTGGTGAGACGTCGAGTATCGAAGTTGCTCGTAGGAGTACCTTGTTCAGTCTTGAGAGCTGGAGGAACCTCTCCTGATCGGTGGGAGGGAGTGACTGCTTCTTCAGAATTGCTCGCAGTAGAAGTAGAGACTCTGATTCTCGGCGGGCAGTCTTTACGACGCCCACCTCTTCTAGAAAAGTTGTTTTGAGTCCCATTTTTCTTACTGTCCTTTCAATGCCGACTCGTAGAGGTCGCACGTTTTCTTGGCAACTTCATCCCAGGAAAGAATCAATCCCGACGAGTCCTTTCGAGGCGAGAAGGCAGCAGGGTCTTCGAGGACTAGCGAGAGCTTCGACTCCAGCTTGCCGGGGCTTACGGGAGGCTCGACTGGTTGGGCCAAACCCTTGTCGACGAACTCGGAAAGGGCTGACGAATCAGTGACGATGGTGGGGACGCCCAAGCTTATTGCCTCCGCAGCGACTAGCCCGAAGCATTCAAGGTCAGAGGGTAGGACGACGACGCTGCAAGAGCTGTAAAGCGAGTAAAGGGCTTCCTTCCCAACTCCATCAATCCATCTAACCTTCGACCCTAAACCTAACTCATTAGCCAGGTTGACCAATTCATCTTTCATCGGGCCTCGGCCCACGACTGTGAGGCTTAGTTCATCGTCCGCTCGCTGTAGACTCTGGAATGCACGGATTATCTTGTCGACGTTCTTGTGCCTCTCCAATCGGCCAGCGTAGAGGATCGCACCCGCATCCGGACGACGCCAACGATACTTCGAAAGAAGGCCGAAGTCTACACCATTCGGGATAACTTTGATCTTTTGAGTTGAGTCAGGCAAAACCTGGCTCATTGTGCGTGCCTCGAAGCGGGAGACGCAGATGACAAAACTTACCTTGTCAATTAGCTGATTGAGAAGCGGACGGTAGCCAGCGAAAAAGAATTTTCCTAGGCCGGATTGAACCTGTCCACTGAAGTGTGGGGTGAAAATGGTTGCACTCCCATCGTCGAACATACTGGCCACTGGGCCGGGCACGTCCTGTATCCCGTGGAGATGGAGTATCTCGGACCTACATTCCTTCAGTCGCTTCACTAGATTCGGAACCCAAGGAAAGTGATAATTCTCTCCAGGAGCGAACGACTTGACCCTGTAAATATCAAACCCATCCTTGACGTGTTGCTTGCTCGGGAGACCTCCCTGTGGATCTGTAGTTACCACAGAGACCTTCCTAAATCGATCATTCATCCTTCCCGCTAGTTCCGACACATGAGTTTCGATTCCACCCAAGTAGGGCGGATACCTAGGGCTCACGAGTGTCAAACTATCCAAGGCAAGTCTTCAGCCGTTTCCTGAAGACCACAATTCGACCATTCCTGCTTAACAACCCATCGCCAAATCGAAATCTTAGGATATAGTTCTCATCACAAGGATTGATTCCATGCACCAAGTTACATGACGTGTTAAAATATTCAAGAGAGGAGTTCTGTTTACAGTCCGTCTAAATGATGATACTGGTCCTGACACAGAGCCGATCCTAAGGGGACCATGAGTCGAGCAACTTGACTAAGGGACGTTTGCTGATGAACATTAGATCGCCGAGGGGGTTATTGATCGCGTTCTCGGGAGTGGACGGCAGTGGGAAAAGCACCCAAGTTAAACTGTTGCAAGAGAGATTTAGAGGCTTGCACAGAAACACGAAGAGAGTGTGGTGTCGCTGGCGGCCCATTACTTCACTGCCTCTTTTGACGATACTTCGACGACTAGGATATGCAGAGGTTCATCCGACGAGCAGCATAGGTTTCGTCGAGACAAGGATTTCGCAGAAGGGAGCGCTCGCTTCTCTCTGGTCAACACTGACACAGGTTGACAATTTCATCAAGACCGGACCTATGGTCATGATCCCGCTGATGCTCGGGCACACGGTAATCTGTGATCGTTACGTTCTGGACCTGATGGTGGAAGGGATGGCAGACCTGAAAGACCAGCCCGGTCGAACGAGATTTGGGTTCAAGCTCCTCAGATTTCTCCCTCGACCTCAACAGGCCTTCCTAGTTAGAGTGGATCCTAGGGTTGCTTTTGAGAGAAAACCAGACATGCCTACCCTTTCCCACTTTAGAGCAAGAGCCGAGCTGTACAATGAACTTGCCGATAGGATGGGTGTGACGGTACTGGATGGGTCGATGTCGCCTGAGGCCATTCATAACGAGATCTGGAGACGGATATCTAAAGATAGGATGGCCGGAGTGGCGGGATGACTTTCAGGGTTTGTTTTGTCGGGGACGATGCTCATCCTCCATGGAACCATGCAAGCTCGATATTGACAAAGCGTCTTATCGAATGTCTCTCGGCCAAAGCTGAATGCAGCCTTGCCACTGCGTCTTCAAAGGTGAATTGGAATCACGAGCCCGCAGGTCTCAAACAATTATTGCT
>VBBH01000089.1 GCA_005888695.1 Candidatus Bathyarchaeota archaeon | reverse complement strand
TTGGAGAGCAGACTGCTGGGGACTCGTAAAGAATTCCGTCATGGCAGTTGCACTTGCATCGTTTGTTGTCAAGGTTGGAAGGTTCCAAGCCGACTCTATCGTGCGAGCGACGGAATAGTGACTATAGGCGACAGCTGATTGATAACCTCTCTTTACGACTGGCCCTGCCCAGACGGTGTAAACAAGATCTGAAAGTGAAGTGGCCGTGCCTTCATCGAATGTTATCAGCAACGCCGCCTTTTGCATCTGGAAGATATTGCTCCGGAGGATTTTTGGAACAACCTGTGACAAATAATTGTCGCCAATGGCAACGGAACAATCGTGCATATCGTTGCAAAGGTTCGGCGTCAACCACATGAAATTTGACGCTGTACTTGTTGAGCCTAGATCATTGATCAACTCAACATCTGTTGATGCAGTAGCGGGTACGATCCTGTTGCATCTGGCTTGGTTGGTCACAATGTCGTTGTAGTAGACGAACGGGTCATGTCTGACAACATAGTTGCCGGAGTCTTGATTGTAGCAATTGCTTGGCATACTCTCCATGTAGCCCTTCCATGTCAGACCTGCAGATTCTATCCTGTCAATAATATTCTGTGAGAGCCAAGCTGTCGAGGTGCAGCTGTTCGAGTTTGGAGCACCATCATATCCTCCGCATCCAAACGTGTCAGCCCCGCTCAACGCCAAATAGTTGGGAAGGCTCGGATGATCCACGGCAGTGTACCGAGTTGCGAGAGAGTAAGATGAGGCTAATTGGTTGAGATAGGCAGCATTACCGTTTATGCTGTTGAATCCCTTGTTTTCCATCAAGATAACAACGAGATAATCGAACGGTGAGCTGCCTGGTGGAGAGCTCAAGATTGAATTCGGGACAATCGTTTGTGAGCGCCTAGGATCAAACGTCGCGGTCGTGAATGGTCCGATGAGGAGAATTGTCCCAAGGATCAAGACTATTCCGCTCTTTTTGGATTGTGAATGCAGGTTGATCAGCTCGAGTCATTGTCGTCAAGGTTGTTAAGCGAACTTTTACCCAGGTCTGAGCTCATTCGTTCATCTATCCCAGGTCTCGATGCCCCAGCTTAGAACGGGCGGGGACCCAACGCAGCGTTAGATGCTCATTGTAGAAAGGCAACCGCTCTCGTCGGGCTTCCTTCGGCGTTCACAAAGTTTAGAGGTGCGAACAGAAAGAACGCTCTTGCGCTGTCGCGTCCTTCCAAAACCTGGTCCAAGTTGGCGAGTACCTCGATTATCACGATGTTCGCCGAAAGTAGGATCTTGTGGGTTTCTGTCGGAGAGCTTTTTGCTGAGGCTGGGTGAGCTGGAACTGTCTCGTTCCATCCACCAACGCTCAAACCGTCAGTGCCTACAGCCTTTATTTTCCTAGAAACCAAGTATTGCGCGGACTCGACCCCAAGATAGGGCCACTCGAAAAGAAATTCTGGTGTCATTCCCAATTTCTTGTCCCAACCGGTCCGAATAAGCAGCACCTCGCCTTTTCGAATGTCACGCTCATGCTTTTCCAAGTCGTCCTTCGTTATCTCCGCGGCCGCTCTCTTCTTTGACAAGTCGATCAGTGTTCCTTCCCCATAGTAAGATTCGAGTGGCAATTGATCAACCATTTTCCCGGCAGGGAGGAAGTGTGCGGGAGTGTCGATATGTGTCCCGGTGTGAGTGACCATTTGACTGATCAGAGTGAGCGCGTAAGTGTCGCGGGCCACAGTCTTGATCATCTCGTACCTCAGTGATGGTTGTGTGGGCCATCCCGGCATTCCCGGGTACAGAGGATGGCTCAGATCAACGAGCTTTCTGAACCGTAAAGTCCTGCCAGACGAGTGCGGACTAGGTCGTTTCGACAAACTTGAACTCCTCAAAGACCTCAGGCTCGACGGAAACACCTAGACCGGGCTTATCTGGCAGCTGGAATGCGCCGCCCTCGTAATTTATCGCGTCGCCTGCCAGCTTTTTCCGTAATGGATTAGGTCTCAAGTGATACTCTATCATTGGAGATCCGATAGCCGCGGCGGCGTGAAGGCTTGCAACGAATCCGATTCCTCCCGCTGAATAATGCGGAATTAATGGAAGCCCATGAGCATTCGCTAGGCTGCCGATGTTCAATAGCTCGGTTATTCCACCGTTCCAAGACGCGTCTGCTTGAACAATATCCACGGCATGCTTCTCGATGAGGTCGCGACACTCGAACTGGGTGTATGCGGTCTCGTAGCCTGCAATTGGAATGTCGAGGCTCTGCGCAAGGCTTGCGCTGAGGTCGGGATAATCAGTCATTATTGGTTCCTCGAAGAAAATAACTCCGAGCTTTTCCAACTCTCTGCCGACGCGCATAGCTGTATTGAAGTCGTAGACGTTATTGGCGTCGCAAGCTATGTTCACTTGCTTTCCTAGAGCCTCTCGGACAGCAGAAACCCGTTCGAGATCCTCTCTTACTGACATCCCACCAATCTTGATCTTGACGGTGTCGAACCCAGCCTCAACGTAGCTCTTTTCCTCCTCGACCAGTTTCTTGATGTCCTTGTCCTCTCGATAATATCCGCCTGTGATGTAGCCCTTGATGGGTCGTCTATCAGCACCCAATAACTTGTAGACAGGAGCACCCAGTTCCTTTCCAAGAAGATCCCAAAGGGCGGTGTCGACACCGCTGATCGCCGATATTACCAGCCCACGTCGTCCTAGGCGATAAGTTGCCTTGTACATCTTCTCCCACAAAGACCTGACTCCGTACGATTCTTGTCCAACAATCAACGGGGCCAGCATCTTGACAACTGCTGAAGCAACCGTATCGACTCCACCATACGACAGAGATTCACCAACACCGACCGCACCGTCCACTGTTTCAACAGTGACGACTAGAACATCCATGTAGTGTTCCGAACCGGAACGGAGAGCAAGAGCATCTCTCTCGTAGTTTTCCCGATACGAGACTTTCCTAGCATGGACGGACTTGATCTTCATAGGAAGTCGTCTCCGGAACGTCCGATCATGCCTTCGTTATTATTGGTATGTACTTTCAACATAATGACCTAGCCCTGCTAGCGATCAAGCCATAACAATTACGCAACGGATATGTCATCCATGCTTATCATGGGACAGAATAGTGTCCGCGGATTGCAAGAATTTCTCAACTACATCGGCGGTAAATGGACCAAGTCAAAAACCGGAAAGACATTCCAAGTAAGCAACCCGGCAAACCCCAGCCAACTCCTCGGCAAGTTCCAACTCTCAGGCCGAGAAGATGTTCAGGAGGCCATGAAAGCTGCTCGAGACGGTTTGAAACGATGGGCCACGACGCCTGCCCCACAACGCGGAAAGATCCTCTATCGCGCAGCCCGCATCTTGGATGAGCTGGCAGAGAATCTATCGAAAACCCTCACGATGGAAGAAGGGAAGACGTTGAAGGAAAGTGAAGGAGAGGTCCGACGCGCCATCGACATTTTCCTATACTATGCTGGCATGGCTCCTAACCTGGACGGGAAGAATATACCGTCCGCTCATCAACGGACGTTTCTCTATACTAAAAGAGAGCCAATCGGGGTCGTGGGGGTCATGACGCCCTGGAATTTTCCAATCGCCATTCCCGCATGGAAGATCGCTCCAGCATTAGTCTGTGGAGATTGTGTTGTCTTCAAACCAGCCTCCCTGACACCATTGATCTCACATTACATAATCGAAGCCTTGGACAAAGCAAGTCTACCGCCCGGTGCTCTGAACATGGTGACAGGTCCAGGAAGAGAAGTTGGCGAGGAGATTATTGGAAGTCCTGAAATCGACGCAATATCGTTTACAGGCTCGACTGAGGTGGGACACAGAATCAACAGAAAGATCGCTGCGGGGAAGAAATTCGTCAGGATACAGCTCGAACTAGGCGGGAAAAACCCGGCGGTCGTGTTGCCCGACGCTCGGCTAGAAGATGTTGTTCCTTTGATCAAGTCCAGCGCGTTTGGACTTACAGGACAAGCTTGCACAGCTACGAGTAGACTGATAGTACATGAATCTATAAAGGATAAACTGGTGAAACGAATCTCTGAAGAAGCTGAAAAACTAAAAGTTGGAAATGGTTTGCTGCCCGGCGTCGAAATGGGCCCAGCCGTCTCAAAAGATCAGCTGCAAAAGGATCTCGACTACATCGAACTCGGGACTCGAGAAGGCGCTAAGGTTCTGGTTGGAGGCAAAGACGGTAGAAAGGACCCTGAGACTCATGGCTTCTTTGTAAGACCAACCATATTCGATGAAGTTCACAAGGACATGAAAATCGCAAAGGAAGAAATCTTCGGTCCAGTTTTGAGCGTAATGACAGCGAGCAACATAGATGAGGCCGTCGAACTCGCAAACAGCACCGACTACGGCCTAACGGCCGGCATATACACGACAAACTTGTCTAATGCGATCGACTTTGCCGACAGGGTAGACGCGGGAGTTATCAAGATCAACAAATCCACCGTGGGATTAGAATACCAAGTGCCTTATGGTGGATTCAAGCAGTCAAGCGCTCAGACCTTCAAAGAACAAGGCCAAGAAGCGATCGATTTTTACACACGAATAAAGGCCGTTTACGTGGGCTACTAGAGCTTCCGCACCGGATTTTGCAGAACACCGATTCCATCAATGGCAGTCTCAACGAGGTCCCCATCGGCAAGGGCGAAGTCATCGGGCGGAACTATCCCGGTTCCTGTCATCAACAAAGTCAGCTCACCCAATACATTGTCTCTCTTGAGATACTCGATAAGTTCATCCAAGCTACGCTTCATAGCCGAAGTGTTAGTTACACCTTCAAACATTTTCTTCCCGGCTCGAGTGATTGTGAGACGAATGCCAAGGGCACGCGGATCACCAATCTCGTCGGAAGTTACCACTACCGGGCCGAAGCTGCACGAACCATTGTAGATCTTTGCCTGGGGAAGATATAGCGGGTTCTCGCCCTCAATGTCTCTCGCAGAGACATCATTTGCGATCGTGTACCCTACTATCTTCCCTTCCTCGTCCAAGACGAGACCAAGCTCTGGCTCGGGAACCGTCCAACTGCTGTCGCTTCTTACACAGATGAACCCGTTAGGACCCACGCACCGGTTAACTCCGGAATCCTTGAGAAACAGCTCGGGACGAGAGGCTGAGTATACGTGATCATAGATTTCTCCATGGCGTGTCTCATGTTTGCGAGCCTCCATGCTTCTTGTGTAGGTGACACCTGCGCCCCAAATCTCAGAAGGAATGAACGGCAGAGTCATTCTGACTTTATCATGATCCAACCGTCGAGCTTTGGAAAGAACTGGCTCGACCAATTCGCCAAGAGATGAATTGCGTTTCCTTACTTGCCGGATCACACTGCGGAAGTCTTCGAATAGATTCTTGTCGGCGTCCGTCAAGTCAAGAACGTACGGTTTCTCATAAATTCCTAGATGTGTGGTGCCTGATACTTTGAAGGTACAGAGTTTCAAATTAGTAGAATGTCAGAGTTTCTGGCAATATTAGAGTGCTAGCTCATCTATTATAGCAAACAATTGTTCGGAAACCAACGGTTGAGGAACAGTAAATGGTGTCCTTTGGATGGAAGGCAGCGACTGAGCAATACAGTCCAGAAGATCTTCTGGAACATACCGTCCTTGCCGAGAAGGCGGGCCTAGACTCCGTTTGGGCTAGTGATCATTTCCTTCCATGGGCCGACACGGGTGCGCACTGTGCATTTGCATGGGTCTGGTTGGCGTCGGCGGCAGAGAGGACCGAAAACATGATCGTCGGAACCGGTGTTACCGCTCCAATCTTGAGGTATCATCCCGCGATCGTCGCACAGGCATTTGCCACACTTGGCAGAATGTATCCTGGACGTGTCCGGCTCGGCCTGGCCACTGGTGAGCCGATGAATGAGATGCCCCTCGGATATGACTGGCCTCGCCCGAAGGAACGGATAGACCGCCTGGAAGAGGCTGTTATGATAATCAGGATGCTCTGGGAGCAAGACTGGGTTACTCATCGCGGAAAATATTATCACTTGAGAGAGGCTAAGCTCTACACAAAACCCAAGCGCCCAGTCCCAATCTACATGGCCGCGTTCACGCCAGAGGTCGCAAATCTAGTAGGCAAGTATGCAGACGGGTACTACACCTTCTTGGGAAAACCCATCGACTTCTTCAGAGACACGTTGTTCCCGGCGGTTAAGAATGGAGCCTCTCAAGCGGGCAAGGACTTCAACAAAATGGGCTCCGCCATAGAAATGCTCTTCTCGTATGACGAGGACAAGGACAAAGCGTTAGCCTCAGCACGATTCTGG
>VBBH01000088.1 GCA_005888695.1 Candidatus Bathyarchaeota archaeon | reverse complement strand
TCCAAAGGATAGCTGAAAGAGACCGATTGACTGTCGAGGAGGCCAGAAGGCAAACAGTTACTCGGGAGAGAGTCCAAAGTGAGAGGTACAAGTTGCACTATGGGTTCAAGGTCGAAGATTTCTCAATCTACCAATTGATCTTGGACACCAGCATTGGACCAATAGAATCAATCAGTAGAATCCTAGTGGATGCTGCGAAAGCTGTAATGAACGGAACCAGAAGAAAAACGGCGGAGCGATCCAAGAATCAGACCAAACCTTAAATGACATATTTCCCCGCCGATGAGGGCCGCGAGAAGTCAGGAAAAACATCTATGGCAAGCATCGAAGTGGGCCGAGTCTGCGTCAAAACCCTTGGGCGCGAAGCAGGACTCAAATGCGTTATCGTCGACGTCATCGACAAGAACTTCGTTCTAGTAACAGGTCCCCCTAAGCTGACTGGTGTAAAAAGGCGACGAACCAACGTAAAGCATCTCGAACCAACCTCAGAATCAGTCGATGTAAAGAAAGGAGCGACAGACGAGGAAGTGATGAAGGCCGCGGGCCGAGGAAAGCGCGCAGAATTCATGAAGACCACAGTCCTCCCAGAACAATCCATTACCACCACCGAATCTACCGAAAAAAGCATAGACTGAAGCTCCAGAGAACGAAGAAGCCTTTTTTCCTCCCAATGAATTGCGAATCTTAACAAAGGAGGTAGCTCTCTGAAGAATGGAGAGGAGGCGACCAATCAGGAGTTGTCACTAATCCCACGGGAGAAAGCTCCCTGGGAGCGGGAACAGAGCATATTGGACAAGATACAAGAGGAGACTGATCCATCCTTCGGATGTATCCCGGAAAAGCGTTCTCTCGACCAACACGTTCGCTTTGGCTTGATCAACCTCGATAAGCCGTCGGGTCCGTCGAGCCATGAAGTGGTTGCATGGGTGGAGAAGATGCTGGGGCTGAAACACGCGGGCCATGGTGGGACTCTAGAAGCCTGTCTTCAGGCTGGAGAAACCCAATGGTCACTGGCGTACTGCCCCTGGCACTGGAAGATGCGACCAAGATTATCCAAGTGTTCCTACTCACCGGGAAAGAGTACGTGTGCCTCATGACTCTCCACGACTCCGTTCCCACCACTAAACTACTATCCGTGATGGAGGAATTCGTCGGGGAGATCTATCAGAAACCTCCTTTGAGGGCAGCCGTGAAGAGAGAAGTGAGGAAGAGACGGATCTATTACATCAAAGACGTTGAGATAAACGATCGGCTGGTGCTCTTCAGAGTAGGCTGTCAAGCCGGAACGTATATTCGAAAACTCGTGAGTGATATTGGCGATATTCTCGGCGTGGGAGCTCATATGCGAGAACTGCGCAGAACACGTGCCGGGCCTTTCACAGAAGAAACAATCTACAATCTATACGACATTCTAGAGATATCACAAGCAGAATCGCAAGAGAAGAGGGAGGAACTTGTAAGAAAAATCATCCAGCCTATGGAGTCGGCGTTCGTATACGTGCAGAAGATCTTCATACGAGACTCCGCGGTTAACGCGATCTGCCACGGTGCGGACCTAGCGATTCCAGGAATCGTCAGACTTACCGATGGGATAAAAGTCAAATCTCCGGTGGCACTCTTCACTCTGAAAGGCGAACTAGTCGCTCTAGCAAGGGCACTTTTGACCTCGGAAGACATCATGAGCAAGGAGAAGGGTTTGGCGGCGAAGACCGTGAGGGTAGTAATGCCAGCAGACACCTATCCACGTCTGTGGAAGTCCAAGACAAGTCATTCCTCACAAACCGTTCCGCAAGAGCCGGTTCAGGGAGCCGCCTAGGCTTGGTGGGCTTGGGAGTAGAACAGAACAAAGTGGAGTTCACATGCAACTGTGGAAACGAGATCAAGGTGATCGTGAACCCTGACAATGATAACGAGGTAAGATGTGAAAAGTGTGGGCAGGACTACAGATTTTATGGAAGAAGCGTCTTGCGATGATAGTGAGCTTCGAGAGGAGGATTAGCCAAGGAACCCTGAGAGAGCCAAGAGAGCTGCTAACCAGAGTGGAATCGTGACTAGTGCCCATATTTTCTTGTCCCATGAGAAAACCTTCTGTCCATCCAGAATGACGATCGGCAGCATGTTGAAAGCTCCTAACCAAAGATTCAACACCACGCCTGACCAAAGGAACCTGAAACCTCCTGGGTCATGCGTTGGAATCACGAGGTCTGGAAAGCCAAGCAACCTCGTCCCGAAGAGAGCCACCGAGAAGACAAGAGCCGCAGCAATATTCACTAGGGGGCCCATGACCGAAACGATTCCGTTCGACTTCCTATCAAGTCTCTCGCCGAAGTAGCCTGCCCTAGAGGCGATATAGACGGCTCCCGGCGCGGCGAACACTAAGCTACCTTGGGAGACAATCGCGAACAAGAGTGCCATCATGGCACCATAAGTCCAGAGCTTGAATTCAGCCCAGCAGCCGTACCTCTCCGCGGCGAACTTGTGGGCCAATTCGTGTCCGAGAAACCCACTCCCAACCAAGACAAGAGTCAGTAAGAAGATCAGAACAAGATCAAGCTGGCTCACATCACTACGAAAAATGTACCGGACCGAGAAACTGATTCCGAGAACTACCCAAGCGACCAGAAGAGAGTACAGTTCTCTTCTTGAGATTGATGAGAATTTTGCCAATCGTGGGACACCAACACCCAAGGGACGGATCGTCAACATCGCACCCTTGCGCTCAGTTCGAACGTAGGGCCGTGGCGCGCGAGCCTGTTGAATATTGGGACATTCATGATTCTCAGGGAGACGGTGTAGAACACAGTGAGTGCCACCGCAGTACCTGCAGACGTAAGGGATGAACTCCTCCGCGCCGCAGACACGACACCGATCCAACTAGCGAATACTTCCCGAGATTAGGATAGCCGTTAATGCTCTCTTTGACTGACTTAAAACGGTGCCTCTCTCAAATTTCCCTACAGGACGTAACTTGTGAGAGTGAAAGGCAGTAACACGAGACTTAGAGTCGCAACCGATTCCTTGAGAAAGTCACTGGTGGCGTCCCTGGGCCTGGGCACTGCCAACATTCCCTTCACGGGAAATCGGCTGGCTCTTGCCCACCGCCGCCTCAACGTTTTCTCTCACAATTCTTTCCTCGCCATCTATGAATGATCGACCTTGTTGCGAACAAGCCCCTAAGCGTCTTGATCGTATGCGAAGGATGAGTCTTGAAATCTCCAATTTATGGTGAGTCCAGTTGAGGAAGGGTTGACCTTGCAAGAAATGTGCGAATAGTGACGTTCTCGGGAACGCATCAGCTTGAGCCTCAGAAGTGTGATAGAGTGGGTGGCGCCGGGAGTGGGATTCGAACCCACGCGCCCCAAAGGGGCACAGGCTATCTGTCCTGGTACTTCTCCTGTTGAGCTAACGGTTCCAGGCAAGGGCCCAACCATCATCGCTAATCAGCTGGACTGCCCGGTACCAGACTCCGGAATCCCGGCACAGTCAGAACGAACTCTTGAGGAACTATTTCCTACTTTGGGCTCTGCAACCTGTGATTGATCTCAAACGATAGAACAGCTGTCCTTCTGACTTTTAGTGGAAAAACGCAATTGCGAGGGATGTCCAGATGAAACAGGGATATTGGGTCGAAGCTAGCCTAGTGGCTGATTGCTACGCGGGATCGGGCGACGATCTCTCTCGCGGCCTCGACCTCTCGCGGGTACTCCTTGCCTCGTCCCGAGAGTCTCTTGTCGGCGTGTCCTGCATCGAATTTCGTTGTGAGGTACGCGATAGCCTTGTGAATGTCGAATTGTTTGCAGCTGAATATGTCGATGAAAGCATGGCCTTTGTCTGGGAAGGTGTGGATGCTGATATGGCTCTCAGCGATAATGACGAACCCGCTTACGCCCCATTCTTCAGGTTTGTCCTTTGGCTTGTAGACAAAAGCGTAGGGTGGGCTGATCTTGTGCATCGAGATTAGGTCGGGAAGCTCGTCTAGCATGCTGTAAACATGCGAGAGGTCGGAGAGCTTTCGAAGGTCACATTCCGACAAATCAAGTGTTAGATGTGGTCCGAACATTTCTGCGGCTCGTGTTCTTTCTCCGGAATTTTTTTCGGTGATCGATCAAACATGCCCGCCGCGTATTTAAGAATTGTTTACATCATAGCTAGAGATGATGGATACAAAATTTCTAGAGAAGAATTTCTTCTCTCGCCACCGAAAAATCTCGGTGGCCGAACTTTTTCACCGAAAAAACTGGATAGTTTTTCCAAGAGAAATTCTTCAAAACCAGATCAAGTCTTCGCAATTGTTCGACAAAGAAATCAAGAACGAGATTTTCCTTTCATTTGGGAAACGTTCCTATTTTCCAATAGAAAGAGGCTCGTCAAAGGTCGAAATGTTAAAGAACGCGTGAGGACAGGCACTGCAATCTCCAAGAGCAATTTCAGCATGTCAAGGGAATTCAGACATATCGTCCGTGTGGTGGGGACAGACGTAGACGGCAGTAAGAAGGTCGTTTATGGGCTTGGCAAGATACGTGGAGTAGGCACCTCATTCTCATACGCAGTTGTAAAGGCAGCCCGAGTAAACCCGGAATCCCGAACTGGAAGTCTCTCCGAGACGGAGATTTCTCGGATCGAGGATGTAATCCGTGACCCAGGTAAGCACGGGATCCCTGGGCGTCTCTTCAACCGACGGAAAGACCTCGAAACGGGCAGGGACATGCACATTGTTGGACCCGACCTTGTTCTGAGGCAAAAGGCAGACATCGATTTCATGAAAGACATTCGAACTTGGAAAGGAATACGACACTCACTCGGCTTGAAGGTGCGAGGGCAGAGAACTAGGACAACCGGTCGCAGTGGGAAAGCCGTGGGTGTGAAGAAGAAGGTCCTGTTGGAAGCCGCGAAGGCAGCCAGTAGGAAGACAGAAGAGAAGAAATAGGATCAGGATCGACGGGAGAAGGGTAGGCGCAATTCTTGGGAGACCCGCGAAAGCCGAAAAAGAAGTTCGAAACTCCTCGCCACCCCTGGCGGAAGGAGCAACTGGACGAAGAACTGCGACTGCTCGGAGAGTATGGTCTCAGGAACAAGCGGGAACTGCGGAGGCATGAAACAGCTCTCTCAAAGACAAGAGGAATAGCAAGGTCGCTCCTCGGAGCGACTGAGGAGGAAAGGAAGCGATTGGAGCCGCAATATCTTACGAGCCTGGCAAAGCTCGGAATACTATCCACGGGCGCGACTGTAGACGACATTCTCGACCTCAACGTGAAAGATCTGATGGAGCGGCGTCTACAGACAATGGTTTACAGAAATGGACTGGCGAAGAGCGTGCATCAAGCCAGACAATTCGTTACTCATGGTCACATCAGCATAGGTGGATCGATCGTTACCGTCCCGGGCTATATTGTACGAAGGGATGATGAGACGCGGATTGCGTTTCACACTCACAGTGCCTTAAGCAACCCGCAACATCCATCCCGGGCACAACCAGCAGGAGGCCGACCCGTGGAACGACCTGTCCGGGAGGAAGTCATTCGTAAAGAGTCAGAATTGCCGCCAATGCCGACACCCGTTCCGAGAGAGGTGGTTGAAGAGGCGAGGACAGAGCAGCCTCTTGAGGTCGAACTATCTCCAGATGAAGAAGTTGCGGGACCGGAAGGGGAACAAAAGCCCTAACAATCCCCCCATCGTTTTACCGACCTAGCAAAGACTGATGCCCGAATGATTCTACCAGTAGCCTATATGCTGATTGCAGGTGGATTGGCCGCTCTCACGCCACTCATTGGTCGCATTTCGAAAGGGTTGTCGAAGTTTGTTTCCTTCCTCGGATTTTTCGTTGGGATAGCCGTAATTGCAGTTTCGGTTATCCTAGCCCTGGACCTCAATCTCGCACGGTTTGGGCTGGAATTGGGCGTCCCAACTGCGTCGCAGTTGACGACTAGGAGTCCTTGGTTGCAATACTTTCTCCCGGTCATGGTGATTCTAGGCACATTGCTCTTTTCAAGACCCATCAGGAATGCCCGCTGGGCATCCTTGGTGTCCCTCGGCCTCGGCGTCTTGGGAGTTTACGGTGTTCGTGTTTTACTTGGCGTGGGGACAACTGTTGTCTTAGGTGTAGTATTCCTCATCATCACGGTCCTTGCATATGCTATCTTGAGATTCGTTGAGGATGTGTTCGACTTTGTAGCGACTTTCCTAGCACTGCCACCTGTCGAGATAATCCTGGGAATAGTTGGAGTCTATTTTGGGATACTCATCCTAAGCATCTAGCTCTCCATCGCTCCGGCGCCATTGAAGAGTGCCCAGAAATAATCCGAAAATAATCATCAGCACGACAGAGACCAGTGCGGGAAACGCCAAACCCTGGCCGGAGGACGAACTGAAACCGCAGGCGATAATGGGCGGAATCGGCCAAAGAAAACAAGTGCTAGATGATCCAGTCGACGAGCTGCCCGTCAGAGAGCCAAGGATTACCAAACTTACTCCAGCCAACACGGCCATCACGGCGAGAGTCGGCAACAGGGGAAAAGTTCTCGCTCCTCTCGTTGAACGCGGACCAGCAGCTGAGCGGATCTGATAATCCTTGCACATGGGGCCGGACTGACAGTTTGGACAGACGAAACGTCGACCCTCCCGGCATACATAGACCGCTGAACGCAACCCGCAAATCTCACATGTCCTAGCAGGCAAAATCGAACACCTCAGCAATCATGTCAGAAGAATAAACGCAGGACAAAGACTCCTATCAAGACGATGACGAGTATGATGGAAAGTATCAACAACATCCTTGCGATCCCAGGGTCACTTCCGAAAATTATCGGTATAGGCCCGATGACTATCACTGCGCCTCCACGCTTTTCGCCTCGACTTCCAATGTGAGATCCCTGAGACCGAAGCAGACTGACTAGTCCAATAACAAAGCCCGCTAGAATCAATAGAAATCCAGCTACTACTAGATTCTGGTCCATTACATTAGCACTCCAAATCTTTCCCTTACTGGAAAGTCAGGATCTCCTTGACTTTAGACTTCTTCGTCCTGATTCTGCCAACCAGTGGAACCGTACGACAGGTCACCAACAATGGTGCGGTCTCGAAGCCTTCCTAAATTTTGGTGTTGCCAAACGGAAAAGCTGGGTT
>VBBH01000021.1 GCA_005888695.1 Candidatus Bathyarchaeota archaeon | reverse complement strand
TTCCCGAAGACACCCTTGTACCTCGTCGCCCGGACAGGCGTATCGTCAATATAGTAATACTCGTCCCCTCGATTACGTCTGGGCTTTCCTAGGATTAATTGATGAAATTTGACTCCATTCTTCCCAAGCCACTCTAGCGTAACCTCACGATGCTCTTCCGTCCTAGCTGTGAAGAAGCAAATGTAGTGCCCCTGATCGTACCATTCATTGATCTTCTTAATTGATTCCAAGTAGGGTTGAGCGACACCCATCAATTCCGGATGCTCATTGTCGACATGCTCACAGATACAGCCGTCGATGTCTAGGAGGAATATTTTGGGCAAGGATAACCTGTATCCAATACATGTATCTCCCGTTTTTCAAGTATTCTAATTCAAAACATCCGACTGCAACTATTAAGGAGCCGGAAGCGTTTCAAAGTCTGGAACTCTATGAGAGATTGAGGGGGAAGCATTTGAAAGTCGAGTTTCACATCGGCATTGACGATACCGACTCTCCGAGAGGAGGTTGTACTACATACACGATGAGTATCCTCTCTGACAGACTGCAACACGAGGAGTTGGAACTCGACGGGTATCCCTGCCTTGTCCGGTTGAACCCGAACGTCCCGTGGAAGACCAGAGGTAACGCCGCCACGGCACTTCATCTCAAAGTCCCGAAAACCAGAATTGGAGAAGTGAAAGAGGCGGCAATTGAGATTGTAGAGGAAACCTCAGATGTTTCTCAGCCGAACACTGATCCTGCCATCGTCTTCCTCGAGGGACCAGTCCCATCCATTCTTCGACATTTCTATTCTAGGGCACTCACTGACATTCTAACGGTTGAAGAGGCTGAACAGTCGGCAGCGGAAGCGGGTGTTGAATCCTGCCTGATCAAGGGTAACAGGGGCACAGTAGGAGCTCTGGCAGCGGTGGGGGCAGACCTCAACAGGGACGACCACACGTTTGAGATGATCGCTTACAGGAGAAAGGAAAATCGCGGGACCAAGAGAAAGGTGGACCCCGAGTCGGTTATGGAGATGAACTCGAAAATGGGTGACTCGACCTTCAACAATCTCGATCCTGACACCGGACGCATCCTAGTTGCGCCTCATGGTCCGGATCCGGTCTTGTTTGGAGTCAGAGGGGAAGATCCATGGTCTGTCGCTGAAGCCTTCAAGATGATCCGTCCAAACGAGCCCGTCGAGAGAGCAACGCTGTTCAAGACAAACCAAGGAACCGACGCTCACTTTTCGCGATCCCGATGGATCACAGAGTTACAAGCGGACCAATCCGGAAACATCATAGGTGAAGTTGTGACACACCCAGTGTCCAATTTGGGCGGCCACGTTTTCTTCCGTCTCTTGGACAGCTCTGGCGAGGTGGACTGTGCGGCCTACGAACCGACTGGTCCGTTTAGAGACGAGGTTCTGTTACTCGTTCCTGGCGATCGTATCAGGGCATTTGGCGGTGTTGGATCAGGTCCTTTAGGGGTTTTGACGTTCAATCTGGAAAAATTCGAGGTTGTTCATCTGGTCGAGTGCACTGAGTCGAAGAGCCGATCATGCAAGAAGTGCGGTGGAAGCCTTGAGTCGATGGGCAGAGGACAGGGTGGCCGGTGCAGAAGATGTGGAAACAGACTCTCAGGCCCGTTGAAGGATTTGATTCCGAAGCAAAGACAAATTCAACCGGGACAACATATGCCTCCTCCAAGAGCTCTTAGACATCTGACCAAACCACTTTCTAGGATCGAACGACAGAAGACGAATGTCCCTTCTAGGCCCCTGCGAGGAGCCTCGATCAGAAATCAGCTTTTCAAGGGTTAACCTTTTTAAAAACTCCTAGGGCGGCCCTTCCCTCAGTAGCGGGGTGGGGTAGATTCTCCAATTAGCGAGAAGCCTATCCAGGTTTAACCCGCAGGGCTCATAACCCTGAGATTGGTTTCAGTTCCTCTTGGAAGAGGAATGAGAGACCCTCAAGCGGTGGTTCGAAAGGGCCCGCGATAAAGCCCGGAAAGTCCACCCCCCGCTACCAAATCGTGAAAGGACAATCAATTTTTCTACCGGCCCCAAGAGTCATCACATCGTAACAGACCGATGCTAGATATCAAACTCGTTAGAGAAAACCCTAACCTCGTCAAGGAGAACCTTCGAAGGCGAGGAATGCTGGACAAGGTCCCAGAGGTCGACCGTCTCCTCGAATTGGACAATAAATGGCGAAAGTTCCTCCAAGAGACTGAGGCACTGAGGAGAAAGCGGAACGAGATAACTCAGGATATTGCCAAAGCCCGATCCAAAAAAGAGGATGCGTCGCTCCTTCTGAGACAGGCAGAACAAATTCCTGAGCAGATCAAGAAAATAGAGGGTGAAGCCGACAGGATCAAGGATATTGTCGAACAAATCCTCCTCAATCTCCCGAACCTTGTCGATCCTTCAGTCCCATTCGGTAAGGATGATAATGACAATGTTGAGGTGAAGCGTTGGGGAGAACCTCCAAGGTTCCCGTTCAAACCCTTGGATCATATCGACATTGGCGTCAAGCAGGGATTAATTGACATGGAGAAAGCCGCGAAAGTTGCCGGCGCACGCTTCTACTATCTCAAGGGAGACCTTGTCCGGCTAAATCAAGCAATAATTAGATACGGCCTTGACTTCATCAAAAAGAAGAGCTACGAGCTCTACCAGCCGCCCTATCTTCTTCGTAGGGAAGTAGTCGCTGGCGCGGTAGCACTCGCGGACTTTGAGGAGGTCATCTATAAGGTCGAGGGAGAGGACCTGTATCTTCTGGCTACGGCAGAGCACGCGCTGTTAGGACTGCACATGGATGACATCATTCTGGCGGACAGGTTACCTCTGAAGTATGCCGCCATTAGCCCTTGCTTCAGGAAGGAGGCAGGTGCGCATGGACGAGATACCAAAGGTATCTTCCGGGTTCATCAGTTCGAGAAGGTGGAACAGTTCATTTTCTCACGTCCAGAAGACTCGTGGAAATTGCATGAGGAGTTGTTGGCCAATCTGGAGGAATTCTTTCAGTCATTGAAGATCCCTTACAGGATCGTCAATGTTTGCACTGGAGATCTGGGAACAGTGGCAGCGAAGAAGTACGACTTGGAGGCCTGGCTTCCCGGCCAAGGAAAGTATCGGGAGATGGCATCGTGCAGTAATTGCACCAGTTATCAATCAGTACGGTCAAAGGTCCGGTATCGAGAGAAGACAAGCGAGCCCACAAAGTACCCGCATACGCTAAACAGCACACTGGTCGCGACCGAGAGGGCGATAGTGGCGATACTGGAGAACAATCAAAGGGAAGATGGAACGGTCACCGTACCAAATGTACTCCAATCATATATGAACGGGCAGGAACAAATCCCAAGCAAATAATCCTGTCTAGAAAACGGTCTAATAGCAACCTATTGCCCCTTGCCTTCGACATAGGCTTGTCATCGAAGCAGCCAGTCCAGGTCAAGCCCGCTACCTCAATGCATAGTAAGAGCGCGGAGAAACTATAAGCCACGATTATTTCATAATAGATACGGGATCGGTGGAATTGCCACAAGATCGTCCCGTCTTGCTTTATGATAACGACTGCAGTATCTGCTCTCGCTTTGCCCATCTAGCTCAGAAGACGTCAAAGGGTTGGGTGAGACCGGTCGGTCATTTCACGATAGAGGGATCAAAGATAAAATCTGATTTCTTCCGGGCGGAAGACAGACCAGAGGAAATGTTCTGGATACTTGTCCAGGAAATAGGATACGGTGGAAGAAGTGGATTAATGCCATTGCTAAGAGAAGTTATCCGTGGCAGGCTGATCATGTCTTGACAGAAAACAACGGCGCCTCATGTCCACGCCCAAGGAATGCGGTGAGAAGAGTGTTAGGAGTTCTCAGGACGGGAAGAGTTGTGAAGAGACGCTCAAGCACTAGCTAGGCTAGGACCGGGACTTTTTCCGGCACGCCAAGCCTCAGGCTCTTGTCCGCATCGTATCCCATCGTTCTCCCCCAAGCCTTGATGGCGTCCAGTATTTTTTGGGAGCCAAACCAGCAGAGCATCGTGAAGATTGATTTCATAACCGGGTTCAGTTTCATCAATGTCGGCGGCATCGTGTGTAATTCCAGAACAGTATGTCTCCAACTCCTGTAGATCACCCAGAAACGCGCCTCATCCATCCCATCGTCAATGTTAAAGAAACCCTCCCGTTTCAGGACTCCCAACGGTACGAAGCTCAACGGTGTCACAGTGAAATGAGCCCTGTCGCCTATCTCCTTCCGAAGCCCGCTTTCCATCCTGTCAATAAGTCGGACAGTCTCGATTGAGTCCTCTCTATCCTCACCCGGCAATCCGACGATCAGAGTGTACGCCGGGAACCAGTAGTTCTCATTGAAGATCCTGGTCCCATTGTAGATAACCTCCTGCCACTCGTCAGGACTGTAGGGCTTTACTTTCAACGGCATGTATTTTCGAATGAGTTCGCAGGATCCTGTCTCAAGGCCTGACTGTATGCCGATGTGGCGGCTGCTTTGAGCCCTCACCAATTTTGAGATGTCGGCTATGAGCTGTGGATCAGCGGGAGCGGGTGCGACAGTTCCATGTGTCGGGTTCGCGTACTCGATGCCAGGTATAGACATGATTGTTCTGAAAAGTTCCACAACCGCGTCATGGTTCGGTATGAATCCCCTCTTGTCTTCTAGTTTGTAGAGGAAGATGTCCTCGCTATGGACCCAGACGTTCGGGTTTCCGACCTTAGTGTTTACTCTAACTTCTCTGACTATTTTCTCGTTGGGATAGTACTTTGCAACACGGAGATTCGGTTCGCAGAACTGACAGTTCCGGCCGCAGCCCCGCATTACCTCTACTAGCCCGTGGACAGTCGGGTTTACTATGTCGGGGATATCTTCGATCCTTGGCCCCCTTAGGACATGGATGAACTCAGGGCTTCCGTTGGATTCGATCTCACTGTATATTTGGCTGATAACATGGTCGCACTCTCCAATGACGACATGATCGACTCCGAGCTGTTTCGACTCTTTCTCACGTGCCTCCATCTGCCAAGCGCCAGAACCGCCGATGACAAACTTTGCTTTGGGTGCGCGCTTGCGAGCAGCATTTACCCTCGCTGCTAGTTCCAGAAACTTCTTCTTCGAATAGGCCGTGAACTTTCCTCCGTCTGTGAACATCATACTAACGGGACCTAGACCGAGCGGGTCCATGGTCGAGATTCCTACGATACTCGTCTTCTCATCGATGAACCTGTCCACATGATCCGGATGCGCGACTACGATTTCTTGGGGTTGATGGTCCTTCAGAAGAGAGGCCTCCAGCTTTCTGAGACCATAAGGTGCCATTGTCGCGACACCCCGCTTATGCTTGACCGATGGAGAAAGAAGGTCGAAGACGAACCTCGGCACTTTCTCAGCTGGTGCACAGCTGAAAAATGGGAGTAAAGGAATACCCCAATATTCACTCATCTGAGTAGGGTCAGCTGTCAAGACGATTCTTGTCAACGGCCTAATTTCCATCTCTCTAGACGGCATTCGGGAAGGTCGACCGATTGCCAGGTTCTAAGAAACACCTCCTTGCCCTACATTACCTATTTCAGTTTAGTGGCTCTTCTATTCAGAATAAGGTCATAACCGACCCGTACCATAGGATTGTTGCAAGTGAACGAGACCAGTCTTTTTCGATCCCTGTGCCAACGGAATGTTGAAATCCCATACCCAGACCTCCGTTTATCCATGTCCCAGTCACTATCCAACCTGAAACCAGGACAAGCAGCACCAAGCTTCTCCGCGTCTGATGCAAACGGAGAAACTGTCCGATTGGCTGATTATCGTGGTAAGAGAGTAGTCCTCTACTTCTATCCAAAAGACGATACTCCCGGATGCACAGTGGAATCATGTGGGTTAAGAGACAACTATGACAAGATCAGAGAGTTGGGAGCAGAAGTTCTGGGGGTTAGTGTAGATGATGTGGCCTCGCATCGAAAGTTCACCGATAAGTTCAATCTACCCTTCCGACTTGTAGCAGATGTCGACAAGAAGATATCTAGGGCATATGGCGTATTGAACGAGGAACGGGGAATGGACCGGAGGGTTACTTTCCTAATTAATGGGCAGGGACGAATAGAGAGAATATTCGACCCAGTGAAAGCTGACCAGCACCCGGCAGAAGTAGTCGCCGCTCTTGCGAAACCGTGAACCGTCGAAGCGCTTTCCATTCTGAATACTCGCCTCTTAGGTAGCATTTCAATTGCCTTTGAGGGTGGGAATGCACGTCTCGATCGCAGGCACCATAGATCAAGCAGTCGACAGAGCCGTCGAATCACATTGTGACACTTTCCAGATCTTTACCCGCAACCCTCGCGGCTGGAGAGTAAGCAATCTAGAACCTGAAGAGATCGAGAGTTTCAAGTCAAAGTTGAGACAACACAAGATTGGACCGGTTGTCTCGCATATGCCCTACCTCCCGAATCTCTCAAGTCCGAAGGACGATTTTTACGAAAAATCTGTCGAAGCACTCGTGGGAGAGGTCGAGCGATGCACTCGGCTGAATATTGAGTATATTGTTGTCCATCTTGGAAGTCATCTCGGATTAGGACGAGAGGCCGGACTAAAGCGGCTTGTAGGAGCGCTAAACTCGGCGACGGTGAAAATCAAAGGGGACCTTAAGATTCTCCTTGAAAATACAGCAGGCCAAGCAAATAGCATGGGCTCAAAGTTCGAAGAGTTGCGGGAGATAATTGACCGGTCTCGACACCCCAAACGACTCGGAGTCTGTCTAGATAGCTGCCATCTGTACGCCGCAGGTTATGACCTTCACACTTCAAAGAGCGTCAAAGCTACATTGGGACGATTCGAGGAGATTGTTGGTGGCGACGAGTTGAAGGTGGTCCATCTCAACGATTCGAAAAATGGCTTAGGTTCCGGACTGGACCGTCACGAACACATCGGAATGGGCTACATCGGCCAGGAAGGTTTCAAGGCCCTACTGCATCATCCAAGCATCAGGGAATTGCCCCTGATCCTAGAAACACCTATTGACGATAGACGTGACGATCAAGAGAATCTCCAGATGGTGCGCGAATTGGGGAAGTAGGACCAAAGCCGTGGTTCAAACCGTTGCCCCGAGCAGGACCGCAGTGAATGTTCATCAAATAATCTCCACTGCTGCCCTCGCAGTTAAGCGAGTACAACCAGAGTCGACAACTCTCCAAGAGATAGGAGATTCAACAAACGGCGACCCATTCCGGGTCCTGATCGCCACAGTTCTTTCCCAGCGGACACGTGATCCAGTGACCGCTTTAGCTTCGGCACGTCTTTTCTCGCGTTATCGAGATGTGAAGAAGCTAGCTAGAGCAGATGCGAGAGTCGTCTCGCGTCTGATACGACCGGTGGGCTTCTACAAAACAAAGGCGAGACGAATCAAAGAGATCTCAAGGATTCTCCTTGAAAAGCATGGAGGAAGAGTCCCCGAGAAGATAGAAGAATTATTGGAACTTCCAGGCGTGGGACGTAAAACTGCGAACTGCGTCCTCGTTTATGGGTTCGGAAGGCCTGCCATTCCCGTCGATACACACGTCCATAGAATATCCAACAGGCTAGGACTGGTTCATACAAAGACCCCAGAGGAGACTGAGACAGAACTTATGCGTATTACTGATCGCAGGGATTGGTTGGAATTAAACGAGGTATTCGTCAAGTTCGGCCAATCAATCTGTAGGCCCATCGGGCCCAAATGCTCAACGTGCATACTGAACAGTAATTGTGGGTTTTATCGAGAGAAGAAGGCGGCGGTTTAGAGGCTAGGATCGGTGCGAGTTTGCATCGATCGTCCCATCTCTTCGGGGTTCCTTCTCCTCAACGGTCGGGGATGACGTTCCATCGGACGCCAATCCTCACTCTTGACCCCCATTGCCCATTTGACGGATATTCTTTGGCTAAGCAACATCTCTCACTACCCATACCTAGTGCAGAGGGTATAGGATATTGACTGGGGAGCCGTCCATCTGGTCAATAGAAGGATTCTACTAACTGTTCTCGCCAGGACCGGGTAATACGTGGCTTATCCGGTCGAAAAGCTCGTAAGCAGCCGGAACTGGTGAGGAGACCTCCTTAGTTCCAGTCGCATTCTCCGCCCAGACCCGCACTTCTAACGGGGTCAACTCAACTCTAACCTGTGACCTTCCGTCCTCGGTTATCCAGTACATGGATTGTTCCCGGTCGTTGCTAGTGTATCCCAACCATCGGAAGTTCTTGAACCAGCGCCCCTTCAGCCGGGACATGATCATGTCTAGGTTGGTTCCCGTCGGCAAGTGACCTCTGATCACGGGTTCCCCGTAGACAATATCGTGTCTTGGACCCTTGCGACCGGGGCTTCTCAGTTCCGTATATCCCTCGACCGTCTTCATAACGAGGTTGTCATCCTCCAATCTCTTGAGAATGCGTGTCAACTTTTCCTGGTGCAAACCTAGCTTTCGACGCATTCCTTGGAAACTGTAGATTGTGCCTCGGCCTGTGGCAAGCATGTCCATTACTAGCTCGTCGTCGCTTCCGGCGATAGGCTGAGAAACAGGTACAATGACGAAGCTTGAGTTGGGCATTCTCTCAACTAGTTCCTCGACGGCCTGCGCTATTTATTGACCTAGTTACGGACCGATCGTTGGTTTGGTTATTTCCGGATATCTTGTGCTAGTGGAATCGTGTTTTGACTTCACCCAGTGCTTTGTCGGCCTGCTTTTTCCATTCTGGGAATTCTTCCGGCGTCTTTGGATAGTTCGCATAGAGATTGTTCAGTCGTTTCATGCGATCCATCGTATAGACCAGTCCTTTGAACGCGCGGTATGAGCCTAGTCCCTCGAACAGTTTTACCAGCTTCTGCATGGGCGAGAGATGAGGCATCTCTCCGAGAGACATGCTTGTGGCTTCCGATTGAGATAGGAAGTGCCTCATTCCATAATTGATCTGTCGATTGTCTAGAGTTTGTAAGTAGACCCGAAATGCTTCCAAGGCGGCTGTCTTGTTTCCGTACTTATCGACGAAGTCGACATTGTATTGCCACAATCCCTTCTCTGAAAAATCTCCGCGTTCTATCGCGGAAACCGCTGTCTCACCCGCCATCACTCCTCCGATCAGTCCTGGTCCAATCCCGCCAGCACTAATCGGATTCGGGAACCATGCCGCGTCCCCGCAGACCATGTAACCATTCGCTACTAAGCAGTCGTTCTGGTGACGCACGCTGACCTGCCATGCCCCTGTAAGGTTGCTGTCATCGGCCAATGGTTGGATATCCTTGAACCTCTCGTCTGTTGCCAACCAGTCCTTCAACAATGCATTCAATGGTCTGTTACTCCTGCGCTGTTGAATTCCCAGTCCTATGTTCACTTTGTCGGAAGATTTCGGGAAGAGCCAGAGGTACCCGCCCGGTGCCTTCTCTTGGTCGAGATAGATGTCGCAGTGAGACGTTTCCACCGAGATTCCTTCCTTCAATCGTGCATTCAGACGTGCAGTTGGTTCGACGTCGTCTTTATCGATCTCTTTCTCCATCATTATTGGAATCTGAAGGTCCCGTCGGAGTTTCGTCGACATTCCGGAAGCGTCGATGATGAGCTTTGAGCGAATCTCGAAATACGAGTTGGGCAAAGTGCCGGTTGTTTGGCCTTTCAATCCGACGATCTGTCCGTTCTCGGCAATGAGCTCCGTGGCCTGGGCATTTCCTCGATATTCAACTCCAGCCTTCAGCGCATCGTCTAGCAGTCTTCGTCCAAACTTTGGACGATCCAAGACGTATCCCGGACCTTCGAAGGGAACACGGACCTTCATATCGGGCGAGAAGACGTAGACCGCGCTGACCCGGTTCTCCATCTCCGGCTTTCCATAGGTCGCGCCTATTCTGTCTTGAACATACTTGATGTGATGTTCCCCGACTGCGTCTCCACAGACCCAGCCCAACGTATTCTTCTTACCCACGTCCTGGGGTGGATTACGGTCCAAAAGCAGAACGCTAACATCGCCCTTGCCCTTCAACGCGATCGTGGCCGCGGCCATGCAACCGGCTATGCCAGCCCCAACGACCACAACGTCTCGTTCTTCTATGGACCCCATAATCATCCGGCCTAATCGGCTAGAACACTCACTCTTGCGCTTTGAAAGTCCGCTTTAGCCTTTTGGGATGTCAATTTGCGACCTGGTGAGTGCTAACCCTTATATTTTCTCGCGGACCTCCGGCGTTCAAGTTCGTATTCTGCATATAGTGGTAGAGGCTTAGCATTCTTGGCATCATCACCCCCCTCCGTATCCGCAACGGACCAGAAGCCACCGTTCGCATTGCTGTGGATTCGGACAATGCGAGCCCCGTTTCTGCAAGCCAGCCTCGTACCAATAGTTCTGGGAGGGGTATTGGCATGGCAATTGGCGGGCGTGTTCAATTGGACTCTTTTCCTTCTCTCACTCGTCGGGGGAATCCTCATCCAAGTGGCCACGAACATGTTCAACGATTACTTCGACTTCAAGAGCGGAAACGATTTGAAAGTGAACCACCAAAACCCCTTCGCTGGCGGCGGCCGCATACTGACAACGGGCTTAGTCGGCCAGCGGGCCCATCTACTAGTCTCCTCAACGAGTCTGCTTGTCGGTTGTTTGATAGGTATCTATTTTCTCTTCACGCTTAATGTGCCGTACTTGTTTTGGATCGGTTTGATCGGAGTTATCTCATCCTACTTCTATGTCGGACCGCCTTTCCGATTGGCATATCGGGGTGTGGGCGAGTTCATCGTGGGATTGAATTTTGGCCCTATCATGACGCTAGGCACTTACTACGTCCAGACCCAGACGCTTGACATTCGACCCATCCTGGCTTCGATCCCAGTGGGACTCTTGATTGCTGCAGTACTCTGGATCAACGAGTTTCCAGATATGGAAGCTGACGGAGCAGTGGGTAAGAAGACTCTGGTGTTGAGGCTTGGATACTCCAAATCCATTGCGGTCTACACCTCTATGGTTGTCTTATCCTATCTACTGGTAGCCGCGTACATTCTCCTCGGCCTGATCGCACTCCGCTATACGACCACATTGCTTGTCTTGCTGAGCCTTCCAGTAGCAGTGAAAGCCATCGGAACATTGAAGAGGAACTACAAAGACCCCCACGCAATAATACCCGCAAACGCGGGGACAATTATGCTCCATCTCAGCTTTGGAATCCTGATGATACTCGGTTTCGTAGCCGGCGGTCTCCTTGGAATCTAGTTGATTGCCTAAAATTCCGCCCCATGATGGAATCGTTATATCCCAATCGAATGCTGCGACTACGAGAAGACCCGTCTTGACCTCGACAAAGACAATTCCCCCGACGCAGGAAGCCAAAGTGAGCATCGAGTCAACAATGCACAAGCTCAAATTACAATGGATTATGGCGCACGACGAGGCAGAGAGGCGGAGAATCAGTGAAGAGATACGGCGACAAATGGGTACACAGTCTGCAAAGACGCCCTAACCCTGAGTAGGATTTCTGTTTTAACGGGGAATTTACGAGAGTATTGGTTGGTCCACGAGCTCGCGTAAACCTCTCAACTGCTCTAGCCTACGCACCATATGGCCTAATCTGGACATTCTTACCGATTCATTTGCGATCCCTAAACGCATCCTTCCTTCTGATCTCATTGATCTATTTCGTACCCTCTCTCCTTCCACCTGTCTGGGGCGTATTGCTGGATCGGATTCGAAAGGGCAAGGAAATCATTCTCGTTTCCACATTGGCCCAAGCAGTAGGATTCACTTGTCTTCCATTTCTGAGCACACCCGTGCAGTACGTCTCTGTGGTAGTAGTGATGGGATTCTTTTCTGCCAGTTTCGTGCCTGTCTATGCTTCGCTCGCCACATGGGCATCGCAACGCTACGGCCGAGCGATAGGGGGTTTCTGGGCCTTCGCCTCACTTGGTTTCGGTATCGCAACGATAACTGGCGGGCTACTTTACGAACTGTATGGCACAACTCCTCTCTTCGAGCTTGGCGCACTTTTCGGTTATGCAGGTGTCGCAACGGTTCTATTCACCTCAAAAGAGACCTTCTATTCACCGGCCTTCAATGTGCTTATGGATTCTCAAGGGATTGGCAGGCTCTTGAGAAACAGGAGAATCGCAGGTCTCTGCTTACTATCGGCCCTCGTCATCTTCGCAACCTCTGCGTTCAACGTTTTCTTCACCGTCTACCTCGTCAACGTATTGAGAGGATCGAAGTTGATGGCCGGACTGGCCGCAACAGGGACAACGAGTCTTGGGGCTCTGGCCTATAGGCTCGTTGGACCATTGAATGATAATCTTGGAAGGAAGCCTGTCTTTCTTGCAGGCGCACTAGGCTACGTTGCATACTTTATCGCAATTTACTTCATCAAGAACATATTCGTAGTCGCGTTACTATGGATCATACCCATCTATCCTCTCATTCAATCCTCAGCCGCCGCTTTAGTCTCGGACTACACATCGACCGGTGATAGAGGCAAGGGGCTCGGACTATTAGAGGCCGCAATCAGTATAGGCGGAGGTATAGGACCGTTGGCGGGCGGTCTAATTGCTGACGTGTCTGGAACACTAGATTCAGTGGTGATTTTCTCACTGGCCGTAGCGCTTGTTTCCGTCCCTCTCTCGAGAATCTTGATTCGGGACCGTCCAGTTGTCCCACCAGTCCAAACCCGGGCTTAAGGGCGGTCAGTTTGACTTCAGATTAGTCTCAGGAATCATGCAGGGCCACTTCATAGATCAACCAATTTCGGTCTTTGAAGTTGATCATTCGATAATCACCTTTCAACTTCTTCCCTTTCAGGATGAAATGATATTTTCTGGGCTCTCTGAGTGTTAAGACGAAGGTTCCTTTGTCCCAAACCTTGACAGTGCCCGCTCCATATTGTCCCTCGGGTATCTCTCCTTCGAAACCGAAGTAGCTTAATGGATGATCCGGGACCTGTACAGCTAAGCGCTTGACGCCAGGTTCGGTTGGGACTCCTTTCGGCACGGCCCAACTCTTTAGAACACCGTCAAGCTCAAGCCGGAAATCCCAGTGAAGTCTGCGAGCATCGTGCTCCTGGACCAGGAAGCGCGGATTTTTCCTCCTTGCAAGCTTCTTTGGTGTTGCCATATCTTCTATCACCTTCTCTATTATCCAATGAGAGGCAATATGCTCGGGAAAGATGAGGTAATAGGCCTATTCAATAACCAAAACGACGACGCTTTATGCAGATTTGTGATCATGCCTCAACGTCGCATACACTGTCAATGATAATACGCCTGCGGCGACGATTCCCGTCGCGTAGCTCGTTAATCCACTCGTTGCTCCGGATAGGATTAGTAGATTGCTAAGAGGTCCGAAGGAGGCTGCTCCACAGATTAGAGCGAACGGGAGATAGCGTTCATGTGACAAGGGACCATACAGACGGCGCCCAAATCCGAGCATCAGGACGGCTAAGCCTTCTGACAGAACCATGTAAGAGATTGCGAAAGGGATCATGAATGATGATCCGGCACTCGCGGCTGATGCAACAAACCGGTTCAATTCCTCAGTCCGTCCAAAGGATAGCCCGATTAGTGTCAGATAGATGTCCGCCGAGGCCAATATTATTGGAAGGGTGTAGATCCATCCATTAGTTTCAGAGAACAACCTGTTCAGCAGACGAATGTCTCGATAAGACGATGGGAAACCTGCGAGAAGACAGACGATACCGACGATACTGAGGAGAGCGGTTCCGAGTGGAACCTGGCGAAGAAGTTCTGGAGCCAAAGAAGTGAATGAAGCAATCAACAGACTCGAGAGTATCCAGTAGATTCCCGAGCCCACGAGCAATAATCCAACGCCCCGAGGGAGAATTAGTGGTTTCAAGTGGAAGTACTCTCTCCGCGATCACGGTGGTGCACGTGGGGTCGTGGGATTCGGGCTGTTGTCTCGATTATCGGCGAAGTGATCAGCTTTGGCTTGATTATCCGGAGGCCGATCGACGTCAGAACTGATGTGACTAGCATTGACAATCCCGCTACAGGATATAGTAATTGGGCCGCAACGCCGAGGCCGACCCCTTCTTGGGCGATAATGAATGCGAATTCTCCTCTCGGTAGCATCGCCACCCCGACCATGTTTGCTTGATCTCTCGCCCTGGTCAGTCTTGCGCCTGCCCAGCTTCCAACAAATTTACCCAGTATCGCCACCGAGAGGATTGCGAAGAGTGGAATTGTAAGGGTCAGGATTGCTCCGATATTGATGAGTGTGCCCATGGAGACAAAGAAGAGTACAACGAAGAGATCCTTTACTGGGGCAATTTTCTGCATGACGAATTTGGCCTGACGTCCACGTATCATTAATCCCGCCAGGAACGCGCCGATCGCGGGCGAGAATCCAAAGTATGAGGAGAGAATCGCGAATGCGAAACCTAGAGATAACGCGACCAAGAAAGCGGTTTCACGGAAGCTCTCCTCTTGATGCATACTCAACCGGTCGATTATCACTGGGGCCACTTTCAATCCGAAGCCGAGAATGATGATCAGTAATAGGAGGCCCTTACCAACAAAGATTAGGAACTGTATGATGGAGAGTTGTCTGTCCGCTGCCACTAGTCCCGGAAGCAGAATCAGTATTAGTATAGAAGAGACGTCTTCGACCACAGATACCGTGAGGGCTAGTTGCGATCCTTTCGAGTGCAACGTGTCGGTTTCAACAAGCAGCTTGCTCAGTATGGCAGTACTGGTTATCGATACGACCCCTGCAGCAAATATTGCTTCTAGATACGTCAAGCCTGCCCAGAACCCGACGATTGCGACGGACGTGAAAGTCAAGCCTAGTTCGACAATGGTAACTATGAGAATCTTCGGACCGAGTCTTCGAATGTCAAGAGGATCCATCTCCAGCCCAACCGTGAACATCAGGAGGATTATTCCTAGTGATGCTAGGAGATTTATCACCCCCAAGTCTTGGATTAGACCTAAGCCGTATGGACCAATCAGCATTCCGGCGACGAGTTGACCCGCGACAATTGGAAGCTTAGCTTTGGAGAACAGGAAACCGAATCCGAGTGCCGCTAGAATTGTTAGACCCAGGTCAAGGAGGAGGACAAACTCCGGGCTCGACGCCAAAGGCCAGACGTAACAATAGTCAGGGTCTGGGTTGCATTAACAGATTGACCCCGTCAATATGGAACCCTAGTTCCAAGAGCCGATGGCATTCTAGCGCTGGTTGCGAGGGTTCGACCAAGCTCAAGTAATCCTCTGGCAAGAACAGAACATAGACTCGGCCGAAGAATTTGGATTGAAGAGACATTTGCTTACGGGAGCACAGGCTAAGTTACATGTGAAACAAATACAAGGATCGGGGAGGGACAACTGTAAGCCGAATTGGACCTTAGCACGATATTTGTTCTCAGCGTTTCCATGATAATCACCCTCGCCCTGTCCTACTACAGTCTCAGGACTATCCATCTCTTCAAGAGCAGCGTGGCTGCCAGAGCATGGGTGTACATCTCACTTAGTGGGATCTTCTTCAGTCTCGGAGTCGGGACCTTCCTCCTGAACGATATACTTTCAATCGGTCTTTTCGCGGTCGGGGGAGCTCTCGACATTATGGGAGGATTCTTCCTTTTTCTCGGTTTGCGGAAGAACTTCCTCTTCTGGTCAAGCCAAGACCATTTCACTTAACTCGTCGAAATAGTGCCTCGGCGAGAGTGCGTGCGTGAGGGAGTCGCGAACTCCGCATATAAGGCCCATAGAATTTTTTTCGTGGGAAAAGTAGGCGACCGTTATAATCCACTGAGATAGTTGGAGTTTAGCGAAAGCAAAGTTGACGTACACAGAGACAACTCAAACCGCCGAACGTGCACAGCTACTTCGTAGTGTGACTGTACCCAAGAAACAAACCGTAAACACGTACGACATAGAAGAGCTTGCTGATAGAGCAGCAAATAGTACGATCGAAGGCTTCGTTGCCCAAGATCGGCATGACTTCGATGGGGCATCACTCCAGTTCTCGATCATGCTTCAAACTATGTTCCCCGAGTTCGAGAGTGAAAGATTGCTGAAGGCATCACAATATTATGTCAACGCTTTATTGGTTCAGAGCAAAGTGAAAGATGATCGGCCCGATCCTTTTGAGAGGATGCATGATGAGAGATGGGAGTTTGTTAGAACGGAACTTGCAAACATGTGTAGAATACTAGAGTTGCCTACTTCATTCGGCGTTGAGACGGAGGAGTTCTGGAGATACGCTGCAGGTAGAGACGACGGGTTCGTAAAGCACATCATCGAGTTTCACCGTGCTTTGGTCAGGAGATTGACTGGTAGCGAGAAATACTTCTCGTCCCTAGCCGGGCTATACTTTGCGGGAGTTTCCTTGCATAATGAACATACTGACTACTCCCTTGCGAAGGGCCGGGATGCTATGAGATTGTACTATCGCATACTGTTCCAAGTCATCAATAAGGAAGACAGGGCCTAGCGACAATATTCCTACTGCCCTGAACATCGGTCACGAGTCTGGGATTCAACTAGCCATCGAAACTTTCTTCCTTACTTCCGGTACCCTCGCTTCCGGCCTAGACTCTATCTCAATGTCGAACAAACTCTCGAAAACGCTGATCATCTTGTGATCGTGAGCTTTCAGGTTCATTAGGAAAATGGCTGTGACCTTGTCGGACACCATCAACTCAAGGGCCTGTCGGACTAACCCGTAGGCTCTCTCTTGACCCAGCATGAAGATCATGTGTGTAATGTCGTCGAATATTACTGTAAAATGGGCCGCGGCGTACGTTTCTATTGTCTTGTCTAACGAGTCGAGGATCAGACTACTGTCGTAGGCCGGCAGCAGGACTAGGTTTTCTTTTTCAATGCTCGGTTTCGAAACTTTAGTGGTGAGAAGTAGCATCTTCAATCCCGGTTGGCTACCGGCCAGGGACCGTGCTGGACCGTCCGTTCGGGTGAAGACTACAGTTCTTTCCAAGTTTGACGCAGCCTCCGCTACTAGAGCCTTCAACATCTTATCAAGGTCCGATAATGGATCGTACTCGAGGAGGATCTTCTTGCCGCTGATCTCACTATGAGTAAGGCCAAGAGTTCTAGAGAAGACCTCCGGAGTCTCCGCGAGATCTAGGACCTGAACACTTTTCTTCAGAAGAGCCAATGCTTCCGGATTGGTGATCGCTTCCTTTTCGAAAGCCATTAAGATGTTAAGGAAATGATCGGGTCTTGTCCATCGAGTGTCTGATAGGTGTTCGACAAGCCTCTTCAGTGGTTGCCTCACTGTATCCCCATAATCTAGGAGGACGCGTAACCCTTCCTTGCCTTGAGAACGCGCCTCTTCCTCCAATTCCTTCATGATCCCAAGGACAGAGTTTTCGTCAAAGTAGCCACGTTGTTGATACAATGTGTGGAGCGGTAGAAGCCGTAGGTTGCCTCTGAGGATTTGACTGCTCACGGTCACTCCGTTCTTTTCAAGTGAGTCATTTACAAATCCTTCTTCTCCTTGGTAAAAACAAACAACTTGTTGGCCCCTGTTTAGTCCCTCAACGATAAATCGAGAGAATGGTCCATACTCCTGCGTCTGATTGCCATATAGTATTACAGTCTGGTCCTCTCTTGCCGTCCCCGAAGCCGCGAAAGACGGGACAACGCCTAAGAACGCTTTGAGGAAAGAGGGCTTCCCGAAAGCTCGGACTACAACAGTGAGGAGTAGCACGTCTATGAGGTTACCCAATCCTATCAGAGATGTCCCTAATGTTCCGATTGCGTGAAAGGTCAATATGAGACCAGACACTGCCCCGAAAACGACAGCGAATGTTCGGAGAGCGAAGCGGACCTCTCTATCTTTCAACTGCGACCTAAGTCGGAACAGGATGAAGTTAGGATAAACAATGAAAGGGACCACCACGATCCCTGCCATCAGTGCCAAGTAGGATGCTTGGAATCCTACGGCACGATAAAACGTCCCGTCGAGTGGATAGTACGCTATGACGCCAGTGTCAATGCCGGCAAATGCCCAAGTCGCCCATGCGGCGACTACCATGAGGCAGAGATACAGTTGGTAAAGCACATGAGCCGGCTTTCGGGAAAAAGCTAGAACTTCCCTGATATTGTATCGCTCCGGGTACAGGTAAAGCCTGGTGGTGAGATGTCCCCAGAGAACCGCGATACCAAGGGAGGCCGTGATCATTAGTTCAGTCGAAGATTGTATGAGACCGACATCGTCCGGAGCAAAATTGAGTATGGCTTCTCGTGCGAGGAATGTGAGGAAGCCGGCGTAGATTAGTATGAAGTAAGTTCGGAACGTCTTGAAGTAGGACACACGGTTCAGTAGTATCGATATTATCATGCCAAAAACGGCTATTGTAGAGAACGCGTCTAGAATGATCTCTATGAGAAGGCCCGTTATTGTCAGTCCTCTACGGTTTCAGAGCTCCACTGTCTTTCCTGCCGCTCTTTCTCGATACTTTCCAGTGGTCTCGCTGCGCACTGGGTACAAGCTAGGGTTTAGACAATTGTAACCCTACCAAGAGAATAGAGAGTTACAGCCTCTAGGGCACGTCAGGAAGGCCCAAGGATTTCGCTGCTACTTTCAAGTCGCGCATACGACTCCTAATTGTTACCTCGCTAACCCCCGCTGCCTTGGCCAGGTCACGCTGCATTACTGTCGACCCTCGAATTCTAGCAGCTAGATCTAACGCCGCCGCGGCCAGCCCATCGGGATCCTTTCCAACGTTAACTCTTAGTCGGATTGCCTCGCGGAGTATCTTGCCAGCAAGCATCTCAGTCGCAGAATCTGCTCCAGCACGGGAGGCGATCTTGGAGACTCGTTTCAATGGGTCCTCGATCGCCATGGTCACGTCTAGCGAACGGACTAGTGCGCGGTAGTAGTGAGCGAGTAGTTTACGGCTCATACCGGCGGCTTTCGCGATCTCGCTTAGAGATCTGGGAACATCGGTGAGGCGACATGCTGCATAAGTGGATGCGGCGACCATTCCGTTTATGGGACGACCTCGGACGAGTCCTTTGTTGAGGGCTCTGCGATACATGAGGGCTGCGCGTTCGGTGACTACGTCGGGTAGATTCAGTCTTCCAGCGAGTCCTCTCAACTGATTCATTGCCCGCGAAAGATTGCGGGCCATCGAGGTGCCGGCTGCAGCGCGGAGTTGTGTCCGTCTTAGCCTCCAGAGCTGGAGGCGTTCTTCCGCACTAATGCTCCTGTTGGAGGCTTGTGCTCGGGAGATTATTGTGGATAGGTTCTTGTCGAATGCTGAAAATCTTCCAGGTGGTCCGGTCTGGCTCTCCAGCAATCCTTCTTCTGTCCTCCGCGGGATGGGTGCGGCGTATTGCTCCGTCGGGTCGGAGAGCACGAAGCCACAGTTTGTGCAGATGACCTCGCCGGTCTCGGCATCACGTACTAGGCTGGAACTTCCACATTGAGGGCATAGATAATGGCCGACCTCGTCCCTGGTAGAGACTCTGGACCTTGGGATCGGCTGGGACTGTGGTCTGGAGGGGGCCTGCGTGACTTGTTGAGTGTAAGTTTGTCCTCTAGGCTGGGTCTGGGTTTGTGCCTGCATAGCCTCGGCTCGGACAGGTTCGAGGATCTTGCTTTTGCTTGCTGTCGAAGTCCCGGCCATTCCCTTTAACTAGGGTAGGGGTCTCTACATAAGCTTGTTACTTTTGCCCATTGGCCAATCGGTTACATCGACCCCTGACCTACCCCGAAAGGCCCAATATCGGACCTTCTAAGCCCTCCATATTACTTTCCACACGACTTTTGGCTCGTTCTATTGCTGACTCGCTGGATTTTCGTGGCTTGGAGACCTAGCAGGACACGGGGGGTAAAGACAGCGTTAACGGGCTGTTGGATTTCTGTCCGGGTTGAACCTTGAGATATCAATCCCGGGCTCGTTGCCGAGTACGAGTTGAGCTAGAACCCTACCAATCAAGGGTGCAAATTTGAACCCGTGGCCGGAGAATCCGTATCCGTATAGAATATTGCTTTCTTCGGGGTCGTGTCCTAATACGAAGTCTTTGTCTCGGGTCATGTCATAGAGACACACCTTGGACATTGCTAGCCTGGCATTGGAGAGTTTGGGGATGAACCGTCTCAGGAGTTCTCTGCATGCATCTACCTCCTCTTGATCAATACTTCTCTCGGCGGTCTCGGGATCTGTTGGCGTGTCTCTTCCCATGTGCGAAACCTTGACGGCATCAGTTCCGGCTGCGGGTATTCCGTAGAATTGATCGGCGAAGAACACTGGGAACCGCGGCGGGGCATAGAGTTGTGTGTCTTGAGGATTGAAGTATAGTAGTTGTTGTCTTGTCGGAGTCATTTCCACCAGATTCTTTCTAATGAAATTGTTGGACCATGGGCCGGCCGTGACGAGAAGTCTTTTGGCGATGATCCTGTTTCCATTGGAGTCCTCGATGGTTGGTCGATCATTCTGGATGGTTATTCTTGTTGCTCGCATATTCTCGATGAGCTTGACACCATGTTTCTTGGCCTCGCTTGCGAAGGTCAAGAGAGCCTTGGAAGCTAGGAGGATTCCAGCATATGGATCTGTGAAGGCTCTTTCAGCATTGAACTGTGGATATCGTTTCTCCAAGTGTTTTCTTTCCAAGTCCTCTGTTTCGAGCCCGATCTTCTGGAGAGTCTTGTGGCTTTCTTCATTGAACATGTTCCATTCTTTGTCTGTTCCTTGAACGAGTAGTAGATCGGATGGAATCAGGAGTTGGAGCTTTGTTTCCTGTTCTAACTGTTGCCAAAGTTTGCGGCTCTGGATCGCGAGGCGAGTGTAGAACTCATCCTTGCCGTATGCGTATCTGAATACGCGGTTGACGTCGTTGGAGCTGCAATAATCATTAGCTACATTGTATTGGTCGACTAGAATGATCTGCTTGTTGGTGATCTTGCTGAGATAATATGCTGTGGCCGAGCCCATTATTCCAGCTCCGATAATGCAGATGTCAGTCTCGCTCATTCTATCTGCCCAACTTGTACCTTCTCAGGGAACACGGTTTGTCCGACGATAAATAGTGAGCATCACCAATGTGATGTATGGTTCGTCCGCCCTTCGGAGCCTTGCGATTCCTCTATGTAGGAAGTTCAGACGTTGGTCGCGACCTAGAATACTACACGGGAATGCTCGGTGCAGAGAAGATCTGGGACCTATCCTCATTTGGGACGAGAGTCGCGGCCGTCCGGATCTGTGACGGTCCCCCGCTTCTCTTGGCGGGGCATCGGCCCGCGCCATCGTGCCTACCGATATTCGAGGTCAAGGATATTGATGCTACTGCCAAGGAGTTGAAGCGGAAGGGGTGGCAGCCTGAGAGCGGCAAGTTCGAGATTCCGAACGGGCCCTGCTACCTGTTCAAGGACCCGAGTGGGAACCAGCTTGCAATATTCCAAGACCTCCGCCCAGGGATGTTCGAACAGGCTCATCCTTGAGTGGAGCCGTCCTGGGCTGACGATATCTTCAGATAAGACTTACACGCAGTACCTGGTCCTAAGGTCCTTACTTAGATTACTGTTGATTCCCCATGGCTAACCCGTTGAACTCTGACGATCGATTGCTCTGGTGGTGGTTCGTCGGAACCAGGGGCGGACCCACGCGGGCGAGAATCGTAATGGCTTTGAAAGAAGAACCGTTGAACGCGAAACAACTTGCTGACTTTCTCGATATCAACTACAAGACCGTTCGCCATCACCTGAAGGTCTTGTCGGACCATCATCTCCT
>VBBH01000087.1 GCA_005888695.1 Candidatus Bathyarchaeota archaeon | reverse complement strand
TTGCAACCACTTTCCCGCCTGTTGCTTTCGAGAGTTTCTCGATGTCGCCGCTGCTGACGTTCTTGACAGCAGCGATTCCTCGCTTAGCAAGATAGTGTAGTGCTAGATCGTCAATACCTTTCTCAGAGAATAGCACGGTCGCGCCGGTCTTTGCGACGTCCTCGACCATTTCCTTGAGCATCTTCTCCTCCTCTTCGAGGAATAGATGCATCTGGTCTGGGTTGTTGATATTGATCTTGGCGTCGAACTCTGTCTTTTCAATTTCTAGTTTTGCATTTACCAAAGCGATCTTGGCGTTCTCGACTCGTTTCGGCATTTGTGCATGTGCAAACTCCTTGTCCACTACTATGCCTCTGACCAATTCTGTTTCGCTGAGGCTTTTGCCGTTCTTCTTGAGCACCTTGATCAAATCAATGTCCGCCTTCAGTCCACCCTCGCCTTTCTCAGCAACCTGTCTGACGGCCTTGACTGCTATGTCTGCGAATAGATCTCTCGCAGCGGCGATCCCCTTACTGTACATGGCCGTTGTTGCGATCTGGCGAAGCGTTTCATCGTCCTTTTCTTGAATGGGAATAGAGATCTTGTCAAGGATCTCGATTGCCTTCTCAGCCGCCTTCTTGTAGCCGTCAACGATTACGGTTGGGTGCACGTTCTGGTCCAGAAGCTTCTCAGACTCGCTTAGCAATTCTCCAGATAACAGAACTGCGGTTGTAGTCCCGTCGCCGACTTCATTGTCCTGGGTCTTTGCGACCTCAACCAGCATCTTTGCCGCAGGGTGCTGCACATCTAGCTCCTTCATGATGGTCGCTCCATCATTAGTTATCGTAACATCGCCAATCGTGCTGACGAGCATCTTGTCCATGCCGCGCGGACCGAGAGTCGACCGAACGGTCTCGGCGACAATTTTTGCAGCAGTGATATTATTTCGCTGCGCTTCCTTGCCTGTCGACCGGTTTGTTCCTTCCTTGAGAATTAGTACCGGAACTCCTCCAGCTGCTTGTGCCATTTCTTCTAACACTACTCCTTGTGAAATTCTGCTTGGAAGGTGAATCGAAAATGGAATTCTTAAGCTTTACCAGATTCCGGCAGTCGAATATCGACAGGTCAGCGGGCGTACGCTCTAGCAGTCCCAGGGCACGGCCTGGAACTCTGTTTGGCAGGGACGGGTATCACTCTCTTCTTGTTAGATGCCGCCCGAAAAAGAGCCCATGGCCGCCCCGGACAATCCTATGGCCTACCTCCTAGAGTTTGGGCTGCGGAAGGTAGAGCAAGAGAGACCAGAGGTCTCCAACGACAACAACTACCAGGAATTGAAGGCGCAGCTCTTGAGAAACGCCGAAGGCCACTTTCGCGAGATCAGCGCCACCTACGCCACTATTCTGAAGACAGAATGCCAGTGCGGAGGGCAATTGGAGCCGGTGGATCATGAGTTTGGTAAGAGCAAGGGGATCATCTATGACAGCGTGATTGCCAGGTGCAAGAAGTGCAATCAAGAGCAGTCATTCCAATTTCCGAAGGATGGATTCATCTCGGAAGCCAGATCAGCAATGGCGTTGAGAGACTATCTCCAGAAGACCTATGGAATAGATTATGCAGGCGTTGTAATGGGAGAAATTCGGAATCGTTCCGGAGTCCGCGGTTAGGTTCCGATAGTCTTCTCATACATTCGTCGGAAAGTCCAACGTACTGCGTTCCTTATCTCGTTCAGTCTTCGGTCGTCTCCATAATTTTTCACCCAGACCTCCTTCAATAGAGTCCCTTCTTGGTCGACGTTGAAGGAAAGGACCTTGTCTGGAGAAAGCTCTCCCTTGTGCGCCGCCTCCACATCTCTCGCCTGCATTGGCTCAAGGACCTTAGCCAGAAGGAACGACTTCAATGGCGGAGAATTCACGTCGAACCTCATTTTCTCAGAAGGAACAATCCGCAAGTCCCGTCCCTGAACCTTAACATCAGCCAACAACACTCCACTCATAGTCCGGATAGATTGGCCGGGCTCTCCCTGCTGTAGCGGGGATACCGCCTGCCCGCCGGACTGTTTGGGCAGCTCCATTCTTTTGTAGCTTCTTTCCGCTAGTAAACTATCAACAACCTCCATGAACGATCGTAAAGTCTTCACTTCCTCTTCATGTTCTCCTACTCTCTTCTGCAAATAGGCCTTCAAATCTGCCAACCGTTTAAGAGAAGCCTCGCTTGATTCTGACAAGGACCCGACGACTCCCATCGTCAGTGAACTGTCCGACCTTTTAAGTATCTCCCGCGACCTTCAAAAACCGAAAGTCATAGAGGCCGAGCCTTTGAGTGATCAAGAATTAGCGAGAGTTCAGGAACCGAGGGTCCGCGATATTCTCGCGGGTGACTATGATGGAAAACGCGTGCGCATCAGAGGCTGGCTCCAGAACACCCGATCAAGCGGCGGCATCGTGTTTCTGCATCTTCGGGACGGATCAGGCGTCGTTCAGTCAACGGTACGAAAAGGAAGTGTGCCCGACAAGGTTTTCGAAGAGTTCAGATCAGCCGGTATAGAATCAGCTGTAGAGCTAGAGGGAGTAGTCAAGAATGACCCTAGAGCGCCGGGCGGCAAGGAGGTGCAGGTTGAGTCCGGGCACGTGCCCTATCCAGCGAGAGAAGAGTTTCCCATTGCAAAGCAGTTCCATGGACCCGAATTCCTTCTAGACAACAGACATCTCTACATACGCAGTGACAAGATGAGGGCAATCCTCCAAGTACGCTCCAAATTCCTATCCGCTGCTAGAAGATGGTTCGACACGCATGGCTACACCGAGGTCCAAGTTCCGACGCTAATTACAGCAGCGGTGGAAGGAGGTTCGACACTGTTCGAGGTGAAGTATTTCGAGGAGAAGGCCTACCTCACGCAGAGCTGGCAGCTCTACGCTGAAGCAATGATAGCCAGTGTGGGACCCATCTACACAGTTGCGCCATCCTTCCGGGCGGAGAAATCGAGGACCCGACGCCACCTCACAGAGTACTGGCACGTGGAAGCCGAAGCACCATGGAAAGGACTGGATGACATCCTACGATTGGAAGAAGAATTGTTGAGCTATGGGGTTGCAGAACTCAGGAAGGAATCTGCGCCCGAACTAAAATTGTTCGAACGTAACGAGGAAGATCTGGCGAAGGTCAAGCCGCCCTTTCCTAGGATAACGTATGATAGAGCTCTGGAATTGATCGGTGATAAGGCTGGAGTGAAATGGGGAGATGATCTTGGATACGAGCAGGAGAAACTGTTGACCATCCACTTCGACCGTCCATTTTTCGTAACGCATTATCCGAAGAAGGCCAAGGCGTTCTACCATACGCCGGATCCTAAGAATCCTGAGGTTACACTCTCTGCCGATCTATTGGCCCCTGAGGGTTATGGTGAGATCACTGGCGGTGGCGAGAGGATTGCAGAATACGACGCTCTTCTACAACGGATAAAGGAAGAAGGAATGGATCCGAAAAGCTACCAATGGTACTTGGATATTCGCAAGTTTGGAGGTGTACCACACGCTGGATTCGGCCTGGGGCTCGAGAGGACGGTGACTTGGATCTGTAAACTGGATCATATAAGGGACGCCATTGCTTTTCCACGATTGATAAACAGAATATATCCCTAAACGGATAATCAAACTGCTGAATCCATTAACGGCCGTGAATGGCATCGATAAACGATCGTGGTAATAGGGCAGGTCACTTGATTCCAATATTGGGCGCGTGCCAGTTTACGGTTTTCTTCGTCGAGATACTGTTTTTATACGGTAGGCCAGAAAGCTCGATTCAAGTGACGTTAGTTCTTGGATAGGGTGCCGACTGGAGTAAAGGGATTGGATGAACTTCTCGGTGGAGGATTCCCCGAGGGACGATGCATCCTAGTGGTCGGCAGCCCTGGTTCTGGAAAGACAACTTTTGCAATGCAATACCTCTACTACGGTGCATTGCGTGGCGAAACCGGATTATACATTACTCTTGATGAGAGACCTGAGCATGTGAAACAGAACCTTTCTTCGTTCAACTGGGGATTGGACGATCTTGAGAAGAAGGGCAAGCTTCTAGTCATGGATGCCAGCGGACTGCGTCGCGTGAGACCTAGATCCACAGAGACTCCCCACGCATCTGTCCTCTCTCCGTCGCCTGAAGGATTGGGGTTCCATGATCTTTTGCGAACTATTACGAAGGTTGTTGATGGAGAAGACGTGCGCCGGATTGCTCTCGACCCCGTCACAACCCTGAGTCTACGTTACGCTGAAGAGTTGAAAAAGCGGAAGGCGATAATCTCGTTCTTTGATGCTCTCTCAGATTCCGGTTCAACATCTATCATTACAAGTGAGTTGAAGACTTCGATTATGGATCGAAGATTCCAATTGGAAGAGTTCCTGTCGCATGGAGTCGTGTTGCTTCACTCGTTGATCCATGAGGGGAATATTGTGCGTGCTGTTCAGGTTGAGAAGATGAGAGGAATCTCACACGATACTCAGATTCGACCTTACCAGTTCGGGTCCACTGGCATCGAAGTCTTTCCAAGAGACAAAGTCTTCTAGTGAACTAGTTGGATCTTCGGGACTGTTTAGTGTAGAAGATTATTCCCTTACCATCCTCGATGGTGAAAGTTGCCCAGTTTTCCTGATGTCGACGGTTTCTGAATTTTCTTATCCTCAATCTTCTTCGTCTTATGTCCTTCTCCTCGAAAGCCTCCATCTGGATAACGCAATCGGCCATGTCCTCCATTTGCCGCTGGATTGTCTCGTCGGAGCCAGTGCTCATTGTGAAGAAGGCTTTACCATCCAGGCCTCTTACTTTTGCACCGATGGCATGGACGAATGAGACGATGCTCTCTGGCTTCGCTCTTGGAACAAAGGGTGAGAGAGAGTCAAGATAGAGGCAGGTTCCTTTCTGATCCTGGAGGGCCGAAGAGATTTTTACTCCCAATGTTGTAAGGTCGCCCATTGAGGAAACCGAAAACTTCTCTGTGGGAATGCGTCCTGCCTCGGCAGAGTAGCAGTCCACGAAATTGAGAAGCCCTGACTTTTCATAGCCTCCGACGTCGATGCCTAAGTTCCTCATTTGCTCCCTTATCCGATCTGGAAAATCATCCGCCGCGACGTAGATGCAGGGTCTTCCACGTTTCAAGTCTTCATACATAACTTCAGAGCACAGCGTCGTCTTTCCCGCACCGGTATTCCCCTCAACAGTAACCATGCTTCCACCCGGAACCTCGCCGCCCGTCATTTGCTCAAAGAACGAGAAAGGGGCCAAGTACTCCTTGGTTCTACGACGCCGGAGGTAAACGGCGCCGGTGGCCAGTCCAGCCACTCCCAAGCCACCACCAGATATGAGTGCAGCTAGAAGTGGAAATGGTGGAGGCAGGCGGCCAATTCCAAAGCTGTGGACGCCGCTTGTATCATGTATGACATTGCCCTGCGAATCGACCATGTCTATTGTTGCTGAGTATGTCGCCTCGAGGGTGCTAGACGGGTAGACCCAGTAGGCTTGGTATTGAGCCGGCTCTGGGCATTCTGGTTGAGGGCAGAAGAGATGCATGGTGGCATTTGTTTCCCCTGGAATGAGTCCTTGGGGGCCACTGATGGTAAGGTTGACAAGTGATACGTCGCCGCCCGGTCCTGTGCCAAAGATATCTCTGACGTTCGCCGTGAGAAACACAATGTTCTGGTTCGGCGGGGCTTGGACATTAAACGTTTGATTCTCCGCCCCTCGATAATCAGTGATCTTCACGCTTTGGATCGAGGCATAGTTTGTGAATGGAATTGCTACCCTCGACATCCTGTTCAGAGATCCCCAATGAAGGGTTACTGCAACTCGAGGAGTCGAGGTTTGAAAGGTGAAGTTGACTGAGGCGGGAAATGCCGATTGATAAAGCTGCATCCCAGTTGCCAGCATGGTGTAGGTCACATTGTATTGTTGGACGGTCTCGTTCAACGATACTGGCACAGATCCCAAAGGGAAGTCGCCTACTTGCTTGAGTGTAGGTTGTAGTTGTACGCTCACGCTTGTGGTTGTGTTTGACGACAGCCAAAGCGAAAAAGACACCGGGGCGCCACCAGCTATTGACGCTCCAGAGCTCAATATGAGGGGAAATTGAAAAGAAATTGGTAATGTCTTATTGGTCTCGGACAGAATCGTTGGCTTCGAGAGGGTAAGACTTCTTTCGGTCGAGAAGTACAGAGTCCTGCTCGGGTTCTCCCCTACCGTGTTAGCGGCGTGAGAGCGAATTCCTTGGGGTACGATTACGAGAACTAACCCGAGCACGAGGAGAAGCGCAAGTTTTCTTCCTAACAAGCGCAAATACTTGATGAATCATGCACGGTTAAGTGGTTAAAGATTACCGGTAACTGAAAGTGGAAGTTTTTTTTAACAAATGGCCAGGAGAGAATGAAGGAGTTCGAGCGTGAATACAGACGGAAGGCGGAGGTACTACGCTCGTCCGATGCGGAAGACTTTGGTCCCACAGTTCGGACAGACTCCAGAAACGGCGGGCTTGCCGTTCTTGAGCGTGACGTTCTGCGGATTCTTAATCTCCACGCTTGTCTTGCACTTGACGCAATAGGCTTGTGGCATGCTTATTCCAACTGTCCCGCCCCGGGAACTAAGTACTATAATAAACTCACTCGTGCCGTTCGGGAGAGGTTGCCTTGGCCGGGCCGAAATCCTCCGAAATCTGTCGTATTCGACTCTATTCTTTGAAAAAGGGGTCTGATTGAGAGTCCTGGTTGTTTCTGACACGCATGTGCCAGTATTGGCACGAAAACTGCCCGATCAACTATTGGAAGAGGCTCAAGCGTGCAGCGCTATTCTTCACGCAGGCGACCTGGTCTCCTCTGGGGTTCTCGATCAGTTCACGAGGCTAGTTCCAACATACGCGGTTCATGGGAACCAAGACTCTCCTACAGTCCGAGCGCG
>VBBH01000345.1 GCA_005888695.1 Candidatus Bathyarchaeota archaeon | reverse complement strand
CCTACGCTATCTAGAGTCTTGGCTTCGAGGTGTTGGATGCGTCTCGATCAATAATCTGATGGAAGACACTGCGACGGTAGAGATCAGTCGGTCTCAGATATGGCAATGGATTCATCATGGGGCGCATTTGACAGATGGGAGAGAGATCACTCCCGAGTTGTTCCATACTTTGCTGGCAGAGGAGTTGGCTACGGCGGAGGTAGCAGGAAATGGGGAATTATTGGCCCAGTCTCGATTCAGCGATGCTGCTCAGATACTGGATCGATTGTCCACGAGTCCAGACTTTGCGGATTTCATGACCATCGAGGCTTATCCCTATCTCGATCAAGTTGAACGCGCAGAATAGAGATTGCACGCGCAACCCGATGTTGATTCGTAGCCGAGATCCTTCCGAGTTCAAACTATTTTTCTAGCGGATACACCCTCCCCCCCTCTCGTGCTCAATTTTCACGAGGGAAAGATCAGATTTTGAAGGAAAATGGGCTGTTTTGATACGTTTTTCTCGCGATTTTTTGCAGGTTCTGTGCGAGGCGCTAGGGCAGTATTCCGCCTATTCGTGCGAGTTGCACAATTCCAGGCTTCTTCTTGAAGACGCCTGCAGTGATCTCGAGGGTTGTCTTCAAGAGTTCCCGGTTCTTCTGGAGACGTTTCAAGGCACGCCGATTCAGGCGTTGGACAAGCCAGTTGCCGCTCAAGGCGTATGTTGCCGAGTAATGTGCGTGTTCTCCCACAACATCTGAGACTAGTTTTCTCTCCGCCTGGTATGCACGGAGTGCAGTCGCAGAGTAGTCGTTGATCTGATGGCATTGTTGGATAACCCGTGCTAAGGCCAACGCGTCTTGTAATGAGAGGTTCAGGCCTTGTCCGGAGTGTGGATGAAGAGTATGGGCGGAGTCACCTAGCAGGGCCATGTTGTCTGAGACCCAATCGTCAACTCGAACATAACTTGGCATGAAATAACCGAACCTGTTCCAAGCCTCAACATTAGAGAAGGCCTGCTCCAGCTCAGGGGCCGTCGATGTTATCTCCGCCCTGAAACTGGCGAGACCAGAGTTTTTCAATTCATCGAAAGACCGTGGGCCAACACAGTGATGAACAAATGTCGCTTCCTCCGCCAATGGCATGACTCCAAGCATATGATGCGGTGCCTGATACTGTCGAGCATGACCCTCCAAACCTGAGACGGGACCGACTAGGCCGACGATGAACGAGTCCTCATACTTGTGAACCCGGACCTTGCTGCCCATCGCTGCCCGAACACGAGACTGGCCACCGTCCGCCCCGACAACTAGACGAGCAGAGATTCTGCTCTCGGCATTGTTGTTCTCGATGACGACACCAGACGGCTTCCCAGAGCTATCCCTGACCAGCTCCTTGAACCTGGCTCCCCAGAGAACTTCAACGCCTTTCCTCTCTGCTTGGTAACGGAGCATCAGCTCAAGTTCTGTGCCGTTGATCGTGATGAGATAATTGTGAGGATCATCCAACAACCCATAATCTGCCTCCAATAGTAAATTACCCGTCCAGTCCCTTATCTCGAAGACTTGGACGGGTTTGCCAAGCTTCAAGGTGTCATCAAGCAGACCCAATTGGTCGACGGCGTCCAGACCGTTGGGTTGCAGAGTCAATCCCCGAGGAACAGAGTCAACATCCCTACGGGCGTCCAAGAGTATCGTCCGTATGCCTTGGTCCCGAAGTACCGTTGCGAGTGCGAGACTGGGGATTCCGGCACCCACCACGACAACATCCACATCCTGCTCCAAGCTTGGCCTACAATCCCGACTAGAATCGGAATCTGCCTTAAATCATCCTTATACCCGTTCTTTTCCGGTTCAGAAAAAATGGGTAGAGTCCACGGGAAAGGCCCGATCGAGGTATATGACCCAGGAACCACGGTGAAGCCCCGTGTGTACGACAATGACCGGCGTTACGCCTTACTCGTGGTCGACATGTTGAACGATTTTGTCTATGGGAAGATCAAAGCGGAAAGAGCTGGACCAATGGTTCCGACGGTAGGCAACTTGATTGGATCCGCTCACGACGCGGGCATTCCAGTACTGTATCCCAATGATTCCCACACGAAGAAAGACTTCGAACTATACCGATGGGGCGAGCATGCTATGCGTGGAACGAAGGGAGCAGCCGTCATCAAGGAACTCCGCCCGAGAAAGAGAGACGTCCAGATTCCAAAGACAACCTACAGCAGTTTCTTCAGCACAAAGCTCGAGAAAGAATTGAAACGAACACACGATGGAAAAGGCGAAAATACACTCATAATGGCGGGTCTGCATACCGATTGCTGTGTCCGACACACTACAGCCGACGCCTTCTTCCGAGGATACGAAACATTGATCGCCGAGGATGCAGTGAACTCTTTCACCGAGTTACAGTACCGAGTCGGCTTACAGTACCTCAAGTTCTGGTACTTGGTAGACGTATTGCCTTCAAAAAAGATAGCACGACTGTTTTAGAAAAAAGGCTGAACAAGTGTCGAAGAGGCCTATCCGGCTCATCATCGACACCGATGGTGGAATTGACGATGCGCTAGCTCTGATACTAGCTCTTCGATCTCCAGAGGTCGAAGTCGTAGGAGTTTCGACCGTATCAGGAAATGTCCGGGTCGAACAGGCAGCAATCAATGTTCTGCGAGTGATTGAACTATTCGATCATCGAGACATATGGGTGGCGCAGGGCTTGGGAAACCCCTTGGTCCGGGATCCGATAAGAGCAACAAGCTTCCATGGAACCGATGGTCTCGGAGATTCCAATCTGCCACAGCCACGCATGCGCACACGAAAGGAAAGCGCGATAGATCTTATCGTTGATCAATTGAACAAAGAGAAGGACCATGGTCTCACCATTGTCTGCATAGGACCATTAACAAACATTGCAGCAGTACTCA
>VBBH01000086.1 GCA_005888695.1 Candidatus Bathyarchaeota archaeon | reverse complement strand
GAAGCCTTGCCTGATCTAACTATGGCTCAACGCGCGAACGTCTTCTATCCCAAGATGTGGTCTGAAAGGCCGTATCCTTGGACAGCCACTAAGGTTCTGCACCGGTTGGTGACGCATGAACGACAGCATACAAACTATTTGAGAAGAATTCTCGCTCTGTCAGCCAGTCCAGTTCTGCGAGTTGAGCATGACTAATGGACTCTAGACAAGCTACACGAATTCATGACGGCTAGAAGACAGAAGATCTTTCTCGTCACTGGTGGCTCCGGTCTACTGGGCTCCAGACTCGTTCGGAAACTGTTGGAGGACGGCCATAGAGTCAGGGTTCTCGATACAAGAATTGGAGAGCTTCGCGACATTAGAACCCATCCGAAGCTCGAGTTTCTCGGAGTTGGCACGGGTCACCGCAGTGGTGGAATGGTGGATAAGGCCACAGTTTACAGAGCAACGAGAAATGTCAACGTGATCTATCATCTGGCGATCAACTGGAATGGTTACACCTGGAGACACAGTCTTCCACTCCCAGAACTTTTCGACGCCAATATCAGAGGAACCCATAATCTGCTCGAATCGGCAAGATCCAGGAAAATTGATCACTTTCTTGTCTCAAGTAGTGCCGCAGTATATGGAGAGACCCAGCGCACTTTGTCATCCAGAGATCGTTCCTTGTTGAAGGGAGTCGTCGACGAGGAGTCGGCTTGCAGGCCCTATCTCTGGGACGGAGATCCTGGTCCCGGGTATGCAGTATTGAAGTTAGCAATAGAGAATCTCTGTCTGATGTATCATCATACATACTCATTACCGGTGACTGTGTTCCGGATAGAGTACGTCTTTACGAATATGGAACAGTTCAAAGACGGGGCCAATGTTCACGTTGACGATGTGGTTCGAGCATTCTCAATAGCCACATTGAACAGGCGGTCGTACGGTCAGGTCTTCAACCTCGCCTATCCGGTACCATACATGTCCATCAGGAAGATTTCGAGAATGTTAGGCTGGAAGCCCGAGTCTACCTTGAACTTCCTTCGGTCAAGACGACACAATGCCATCAAACAGTTCTAGACACCTCTCAAGACGCGAGGACTGTCATTCGCGTTCAGGCTAGGCTTGTATTGGGGCGTACTATTGGATGTAGGTCAGGGCAATTCGCGTCGCTTGCAGTAATCACTATTGAACCTGGAAAAGGAAACGATTGAATAACCAAAAAAGGTGGAGTGAGGAGAGCGGGATTTGGAATTGTCTAGTATCCGGCGCCTCGAGCCAACTAGGCTTCCATCTCCATGGAGAGGAGCGCTCGAGAGAGAACTAGGCAAGCTCAAGGCTAGAAATGATGTGATCGCCTTAGGGGTCTGTGGATCTGTAGCGCAGGACGATATTTGGCCCGGGTCGGATCTAGACATTGAGGTTGTTGTGAAGGGCGACAAGCCGAAGGAGATTTTCACTACCGAACAAGAGGTCAGTGTCGACTACGGCTATTTTGGAGAGAACCAGCTCAGCGAAATTCCCTTTGATACTAGGCCGGTCCATGATCCTTCTGGGATTCTCACGAGAGAGCTTGAGTCTCGTGTTAGGGATGAGGTTGTTCGGAAAGCGCTCGATGCCGTATTGGATCGAAGCCAGAAGGTCTTGGGCTGGGCCCAAATTGCGCTCGCTGAAGATCCTTACTCGGCCCTTGCATGGGTTACTTCTGCTTCCCAATGGTTGGCTGAGATCTTCACCTTGTCGGCGGGTTTGAATTGGACCCATCGACGAGTAGTAAGCCGTCTAGAGAAAGCTACAACAAAACTGCATCGTGATGACATCCTCCAAGATTACGGTAAGTTGATGGGTTTTCCTCAGACTCTGGAGAGAGCGGGAGAATTGTTATCGGACCTCCAGTTGGGATATCGAGAAATCTGGAGCTACTTCAAGGGGAAGAATGGACCCGTCTATATGGTCCAGCAGCCTGACTCTGAAGCCTGGTTCAGGAATAGAATCGTGCCGCTCTATGATTATGACAGGCGAGACCTGGTCAACCTTGTATATTCAGAATTCCGCTTCATTCTAGCCTTCATTTTCAGCGTAGCCGGATACGAGAGAACACCGGACGTGGTCTTCCGTGACACTACGAGATTTGAGGGACCACCCGCGAAGTGGGCCGATCGATATAGGAAGATACTCCATTACTTTTCCGCTGATGAGGTTCCGGGACTGTTAGACTTGGCTAAGGATCTCTTAGAAGAAGGGAAGGCCCTTGCTGTGGATGAACCGTGGACTCAGAATCGATGACCAAGCTCTAGATGCATATGAACGGCTACAACATACCGCCAGCGGCTTCATGAACCGAATTCACGAGGATTTCAAGATCTGGATAGTTGCCGCAGCATTGGTAGCGGTACGTCAGGATTAATCGTGCCTAGTGTCGACTTTCCAGTCTTCGACTCGGTTCTTCAGTAGTCATCAGTCTCATCATACTCACAGCGGCGATGATGTAGACTATTTCGATGAATTTGACTGTGAACGGGACTGCGCTCAACGTCGTCAATGTCTGCTGCTTTACCCCGAACGGAGTCAATGGGGTAGCGAGCGCGACAAGGTAGAGTATGATGGAGCCGATGAAGCCCGCTACGCCGATCCCGATCATCGTCGGCTCCCTGTACACGAGCGTAACCCATGCCCAGACCAGCTCGAACGATCCTAGAACGAGGAAGAAAGCGGGGACGAGCCAGACAGCCTCGTCGCCGAACATACTCTTGGTCATGTCTGGAGTGGCGAAGCCGTACAGCCCCACCCCAAAATGGGCGAGTCCCGCCAGCGCAGCCGCCGTTGCGGCCGTCACCTTCCATTTTTTCAAAGGATCCTGCGACAATGAGATTCGCTAAAGAATGAAACCCACTGGATTTTGAGCTTTTGCCAACATTGCTGCGGAATCCGTTCCTAACGTCCAATGGGCTCGATTCTTTGAGGAGGAAAAAACATGGGAAAGTGTCGGTCTCTCTTTCCTGAGAACGACACTAATTGGTGAGGTGGAAGAGTGTGGTTCCACCTGTTGGTTCTTGGAAGAGACCTGGGAGTGTTGTTCCTTCTTCTGGAGCGCCTGCTGGTGCGTTGATGAGACAGCTGACCTGTAGGGTTAGTCCCGCAAATGTGGCTTCAGGACCGATAAGGGTCACTGTAACGAGAAGGAGTCCGCCCTGAACACCCGGGTTGGGTCCGCCGTAGGATTTGAAGCTCCGGAACCCTGTCACGACCCATGTCCCTCTTGCGAACACGGACCCATCAGGCTTGTAGTGAGTGAAGGACCCGCCGCCAGTGGCGATTGCATTCGTGCCATCGAATGCGCCGGAACCTGTAAGACGTAAAACATCTCCCGCGACTATCGGTGTTCCAGGAACGGTGTTCTCAGCCTTGGCTGAGTTGGGGCTTACGAGGTTGAAGGAGTAGGATGCTGCGCCTGTCGCGTGCGCAATGCCTAGCATGGCTGTGGTCAAGGCGAAGACTGCCAGGAATGAGCTCAAGGTAAGGAAAGCCGTTTTCGTTGTCGAATTGTTCATGTGCACGGATTCCGTCAAGCTGAGATAAGTAACTTTTGCTATTGGGAAGCGCCGGAAAGTGGCTTTGATTGACAATGCCCCCAGAGCTGGTGTTCATCGGGGTGAGCAGATCTGTTGTTCTCGTACCGCGGGTGTCGCTTCCAAAGCGATGTAGAGATTGTTACTCGTGTTGTGGACGAGCCACTTATTGAAGGAGCATAAGTTCTAGGATTGTTACCTGGAGAGTCATGAAATCCGATTCAGTTCGAGCTGGGATGAAGAGCCTTGATTCCGCCTTTTACGCACATTACGAGTCAGGTGTCGAAAAGGACAGGCTTCTCACTGGCAGTTCCAATCTCGAGTTTTACCGAACAAAAGAAATCATCTCACGATTCCTTCCAAAGAAACCTGCTACTATACTGGACGTTGGTGGAGGCCCGGGACGATACTCGTTCTGGCTTGCCGGGAAAGGACATCGTGTCCACCTCGTAGACATTCTCCCACTACATGTCAAACAGGCCGGTGACACGCAGAGAAAGTCGAACGAAGAGCTTGCTAGTATCAGCCTAGGAGATGCTCGAGAGTTGGATTTTCACGATAAGACAATGGATATTGTGCTATTGTTCGGGCCACTGTATCATCTCGTTCAGCGTAGGGAGCGTATGAGAGCTTTGTTGGAGGCTCGTCGGGTATTGAAGCCTGGGGGCAGGCTGTTTGTTGCGGCCGTTTCTAGGTTCACGTCAGCCCTGGACGGCTCTCTACATGGGTACATTGAGGATCCTGCTTTCATGAAGATTATCAAGCAAGATCTGAAGAACGGACAGCACCGGAACCCAAGGAACGTCCCCGAATATTTCACCACTGCGTTCTTCCATCATCCGAAAGAGCTTGAAGCCGAGATCAGCAAGGCAGGCTTCAGGTCTGTCAGGACGTACGCGCTTACTGGTTTCGCTTGGCTGCTTCCGAGGTTCAATGAGTATTGGAAGGATCGTGAACTTCGAGGGAGACTATTGACTCTTCTTGAAAGAACGGAGAGTGAACCGTCGTTGATGGGTGTCAGTGACCATTTGCTGGCAACCGGAAACAGATGAGCCTGACGCACTCTCACCCGGAGAGAGAGTGTTTTGGATACTTCATCATTGTCTCCCAATGTTACCCTGTTTGGAATGCTGCTTCTCAGAGAACTCAAAGGATCTTTAGATGTGATGTTCTTTGAATACGAAGAACACGGCCTTGATCAGATAGACTCCTCCTAGGAACATGGCCGTTCTGCCAGTCCAAGAGATCGGGTCTCCAGGAGCCCTTCCAAAGAACACGGACGCCAGTCCTACACTCGTCAATGCTAGCGATAGAAAATACCAGTAGAGGGTACCTGATTTTGCTCTGGGGTACAGCCTGGCAAACAATAGCGCACTGACCCCGAATAGTGTTACTGCAAGACCGAGAACTGTCATCCTCAAAAGTGTCTGGCCTATCCCTGGAACGAAAAATGCGGGAACCATTCCTTCCAGAGCTGCGAAGGCGTAGAAGCTCGTGAACAATAGGACCCCCGCATAAGCTAGTATCATGATTGGTTTCCTATTTCTTACGGCGTTTTGTATAGACGCACGTTTGTTGATTCCAGCGCTGGCAACGTGGAACATCGAGGCCAAGAGTGCCCCGGTGTTAGAGATGGTTACTGCAGGATTCGGTCCGCTAGGCATATTGGTCAACCATCCCCCGAGAAGAGAGCCCGAACCCCACGCCAATGCGCCTGCTCCGAGCAGCACCAAGAAAGGCCGACCATTTTCCAGATAGCTCTTCAACGCGATGAACGCCACAATGCATGAAGTGGAAGCGAGAAAAACAGTGTAGAGAACCGCGTTCAATAGAGGAGGCTCAAACGCAAGACTCCTGTCAAACTGAGCCGTGGGAGGGAGAATAAAGTTGAATATTGCAACTATTCCGATGAAGACTGGAAGAGGAAGAGCACTTAGAACCGGAGCGTGCCAGTGCGAGGGACCAGTGACTCCTTGATGCTGAATGTATTTCGGAATCATTCTGTTTGATTCTGACAAGACCCTATGCCTAGCGCATCCAGGAAATCTCTGTTAGAAAGAGAAGGGAAAGGGCGCGAACGAATGAAGTTCTTGTAACTTGTCAGGGAACTCTAACAGTAACAGTAAAGACGCCTTGGGGAGAGTTTCTAATATTAGGCCAGAGCGAATCTAGCCACGGACTTATCCCCCTTGGGAACTAGTGCAGTCGTCGCTCTCCATGATTTTGAGGAGTATGATCCTCATCCTCAGGGATGACATTGTAACGACTCTTACCCGGAGAGGGTGTGTTTTGGATCTGTATCGCTGGAGCAGCCGCAGCAGTCTTGGCATCGCCCGCATGCTAGACAGAGATAGACTCCTTGCATGGGGTCTTCGAGCTTGCCGCATCGTGGACAGTCCTTCCATCTGAGCCAGTCCGGAGCATTCCTGCCCGACATACTGGTGGTAGTATAGTCTGTTCTGACTTATCTACATGGCGGAATCAGGGGAATCGACTCTGGACAAATGGAGTCGATCCAATTCTCATGGCACGAAGGAGAACCTGTTCTTGGCCAACGTCTGTGTGTTTCGAGAACACTGACAAACTAACCCTTGGCTAAGATTCCCGTTCCGCCGGCTCCTTAGTATTTCCAGACTTTGACCGCAAACTTGCAAGCTCTCGTCTGTAATTTTCTAATCGAACATGACAATCTCGACAAATTCCGATTGTTTCTCCCGTCCGTTTTCCGGAATCATCTTTTACATGGTCCTTGGTCAAGTCGGCCTTCATTCCACAACATGGACATTTACCCCATACCAATCTGAACCCGTCCCGGGGTTATTATTACGGGGAGCCTCTGACTTAAGCTGAACTATTGGTATCTCATTATATCTTTGGCTTCCCACAAGGTTAATCGGCGAGACTGTGAAAAGTAATGCTGATCTAGTAATGACGGAAGTCAAGCGAGTCTACATGTGTCAGGCACCTCGGTGCGAGAAGGAAGCTAACGTGAGAGTTAGCGGCATTTGGACCGAACGCTACTATTGCGATTACCACGCGGGCCAACGTTCGCTAATCAATACTTTCCGGCGCAAGCAGAGACTCTAACCCTTCGTTGATTCGATCACATTCCGTTAAATCCGGGGCACTAACACGAAGACTGAGACGATCAATAGTCTCGGACTCTTCCTAATAGCAGTAGGTATCTTGTTAGCGATTATCGGAACCTACGTCATATACTCCTCTTGGAGCGACTATTCTGAGTGCGCTCTTGCTCCATCAGCAGTGTGTCAAGTAACAACTCAGGCGTATATTCAATTCTTAGGTAGACAGATTTACGGAAATTTGACGGCCTCTTACGGGCTTATCTCGATGATAGTTGGTGCTATTCTCTACACATCAGCTCAAGTAAGGAAAGTTGGAGTTGTCGCGAGAGAAGTTAGCTCGAATTCTCCGAAAAATGAAAAGCCTTGATTGGTTAGCTCATTCAAGCTCGTCTCCCACCAGGAAGCCGTGAACAAGCTCTCTGTACCTTGCTTGTAGTGCCGTAAGCTCACCAAACTCAAGTTTGTGAATCTTCGGAAGTTTTCTATGCGGAGCTTTATTGACGTTTCAATTCCTGTTTCCCGATCCCAATGTGTCGTCGCCATCGTGTCGACGATGCTTTTGTGAAGAGCGTAGTTTCGGAGCTGTTCAACGAACTGATGCTGGGGTGATCCTTCGATTGTACGGTGCCGTTCAGTGTAATACTCTTTTTCGAAAGGAGTTCCTTTGTACAATTCCCTCACCAGAACATGCGTGTGGTCCCGAAGGGATATTGCGGCTGCTAGATAGTTGTGAAGTCTTCTTACGACTTCCATGAGGAAGGCGTTAAGCTTCTTCTTGTTTCCAACCCGAGAAATCTCCTGTGCCAGCTCTGGTTTCGAGTACGCAACAAGTGCTTTTTTGAGTTCGTTGTAGTTCTGGTTCAAGATATAGAACGTAAAGCCCAACATCCTGATTTTTTGAGACACTGACCATCCCTTCGTCTGCAATATCTTATTCTGAAGGGCTAGAGGGTCATCTTCCGGTATCATCTCGGCCAACCCATGATTTCCCAGCAGCGTAATTTATGGTTGCTATGTCTCATGATTTGGCGAAGGCTTTTTCAAAAATAAGAATGCGAGCCTTTGGTATCTAGCGGCTGACGGACATGATCGTTCAAGATTGATTCTCTTGCCACGAAAGCCAGGAAAAGACCCAATCCGCATTCCTTGGATGGGTTTCATTTACAAGCGATCCGACGAAGGATCAAAGTTTTTATTCGTGAACAGATGATGAAAGGGATCCAGAACGAGGATTCCTTAAGAAAGCATGAAACAATCGTCGAAGAATAGCCTCAAGCGTTCCATTGTCATTTGGCTGATTAAGCCGACTGTTCTTGTCGCTCTCGCATATGCAATTTGGTTCTCGGTAGGAGCTGTCGCTGAAAAGTTAGGCTACGGCCCGTGGATCACCATCGCTGCTCTGGGAGTCTACCTCGCTGATGCCACGAGACTCTCCAAGGCCCGAAGGTCGGTGCTCAAACGAGCTTTTGTTCCTACCATAGTCACAACACTAGTAGCAATATTGCTCAGCTCGCCCATCGACATAGTTGGTTCAATCCTTACTTTGACCAGTCTGACGGGTCGTTCCTGGGACATTTTCGCCTTGGGCCTCGAAAAGAAGACACCTCGACGACGTATGCATGGAGCCGGCTCGAGGACAGAATTTCGCGGAGGACATCCTCGGAAGGCTAGGTAGCCTTTTTCGTATCTCTTCGAACTGGTTTTCGACAGGAAAATCTCTCAGCCCGTGCTCGCACGTAGTCCAGACTCGCTAGGGCGATCTTGCCCGCATTGAGGACCTAGTCATTTAGTCCAAGAGATGTACTCTACAGAACTCCCGTATGGTTTCATTCGTGGATATGATAGGATAATCTCGTTTTTTCTTGGGTTTCGGGATTACTTTTATCCGGGTCTGCTCGTCTAATATCTTCACCCAGTACAATCTGGAAGTTTACTAGGTGTAAGTAATCATCTTGAATGAGAAACAACCATCCGTCACCAGTCACGATTCATCAGCTGGGAGCTTAACACCAGCCGATATCATACGTGAAGCCATCTCTCGTCCGACCATCTTCAAGGATGAACAGCCCCTCAGCCTAGAATATACTCCACAACGCTTACCCTACCGGGAAAACCAGTTCAGATTCCTAGCAGAACTATTCAGATCAGTAGTCAACAAGCCCGGGACCACCAGTCCACGAGCAATGATCACAGGCGACATAGGAACAGGTAAGACTGCATTAACACGAAGATTCGGGACAGACATCTCCCGAACAGCCCGATCATTGAAAGTGAACCTGCAATACCAGCACATCAACTGCCGCGAATACCGAGGCAGCCTCTTCATGATCCTCAAACGGATCGTACAATCACTCTCACCCCAATTCCCACAACGAGGATTCAGCAGCGACGAACTACTACACGCACTACTAGACCAACTAGAAGAGAAAAACCTCTACATGATACTCACCCTCGACGAAGCAGAAGCACTAATCGCGGCCGAAGGCTCAACAAGCCTCTACAATCTAACCCGTATACAAGAAGAACGTCCCGGACGACAAGCAAGACTATCACTCATAGTCATCCTCAGAGAAACAAAGAAACTAGAAGAACTGGACAAGAGCACACAAAGCACCCTCCAACGCAACATCATACGACTGGAACACTACTCCAGCCCACAACTCGAACAGATACTGCGTGAACGTATCGATCTAAGCTTCAAAGAAGGAACAGTCCCCGAAGCACTAGTCAGCTTCATCGCAGACATCGCCTCCAATAATGGGGACGCACGATACGCCATCGAACTATTATGGAGAGCAGGAAAATATGCGGACTCGGAAGAAAGCAAAGAACTAACACCTGACCATATCCGGACCGCCGCAAGCAGCCTCCACCCAGTCCTACGACCCGAATACGCTCAATACTGGAACACTCACGAGAAACTGATCATCCTAGCCCTAGCAAGAGAACTGGAAAGAACCGGAGAAGCATACGCGACCATGGGAGAGGTCGAGATCGCCTACAAAATGGCGTGTGAACAGTACAGGGAGATAGCTAGGGCACATACGCAGGTCTGGAAGTATGTCCAGAACCTATCCGCTACAGGCATCGTCTCCGCCAACCCGTCCACCGAGGGCTTCAGGGGCAAAACCACTCTCTTGGGTTTGATTAACGCTCCAGCAGCGGCTACAAGACAATGGCTGGAATCAATGCTGACCGCTACCACTACGCCGACGATATCAGCCAGTCCATAGATTGACCGCAACAACCGCACCTGCAGAAGCTGTCACAAATGTAAGGGGCCTCGACAGGATACTCTCCAGCGCAGGCAGAATCAGGATTCTTCAGTATCTATCCCGTAGCGGAGAGGACAATCTAACCGATATCGCCCGCAAAACCAGCCAGAGCTACACAGCCACCGCAAGACATCTGGACCAACTAGTCGAAGCGGGAGTCGTCCAGG
>VBBH01000085.1 GCA_005888695.1 Candidatus Bathyarchaeota archaeon | reverse complement strand
GGATCCGGATGGGTTCCGGTGTTATCAGATGAATCCGAAGATCGGCGATCTCTTTCAAGACCCATCCAGCTATCTGTCCATCTATGACGACATTTCCCTTCTCGGCCTCTGACATCGTGCGTTCATCGATCAGTCGATCGACGGTGGGATCCTTCAATGCGACCTGCCCGAACTCTTCCAAGATCATCCCTTTTTCCTGAGCCAATTTTCTGAAGAGCATTCCTGCGGATACGTGTCTCAATCCGATTTCCTTGGCCAAATGGGCGGCATAGGTGGTCTTGCCGGTTCCATGGTATCCGCTGACTGTTATGATCATTTTACGCCAGATTGGACGCGCGGGCAAGGCGCCGTATTTCAGAAGATAGACATCGGTGGCATAATGAACCGCCGTAGGGTCTGGTTGGGGAACGGTTGCTTTTCGCTAGTTTCCAGGCTCTATTTGTTGGCGTGCTCCTGAGAGGCAATCCGCAGCTTGAGCATGTGCCCATTCTTGCAGAGCGACGTCGATAATGAAATGTGGCTTTTCCTGATGGTAATCTAACTGATGTTCGAGCTAGACTTCGCGATTTTCTTCTAGTGCCTTTCATGTTACTTTGAATCTCCGCCACTACCGCCCATCGAGAAGGCGTTTACTCCAAATATTTTCGAGAGCGGGATACTTATTGTGAACGAGCAGATGAGATACCAGTAGAATAATGTTAGCACAGCCGCCTTGTCGCCGAGTAGAGCTGCATAAGGAAGGACGAATGGAGCGTAGGCCACTGCGAGATCGTTGAAAGCGACTCTGACAACAGTGTAGATGAGGTAGAACGGTATCAATGTGAATGGCATTGTCTTCAGCGTCTCAAGGCTTGCTCGAGTGTTCATCTTCATCACGGCACCTTGACGTCTCATCAACTTGTCTAATTGCTTCTCGTCGCCTTCCTTCCTGGCCTTGTTGACGGCTTTCATCCACGACATGTACTCTCTGCGGTAACTGTTGACCATCTTGTAATTCACGAGGAATCGGTTAGCGAGAGTGGAAGTGAGGGATAGGACGAAGGCTGCGCCAAGTACTATGAGAGCTCGAGCGATGATTGCGTCGGGACTTATTGACGGATTGTAATTCGGGTTGAAAGTTCTCAACGGTGCCGCCAGTGTATTGAGAAGATCGTCTATGAAGGTCAAGCGTGTTCAAGCTCTCTCGTCTTTTCTACTAGCCTCAACAGGTCCATCGCAGCCTTTCGTTGTCCTCCCTCATGATTATTGACAATCTGAATCGGTATGCCCGCGATGACCGCGTTCGCGCTTGCCATGTATCTGGACCATTCGAGATCTTGCTCAGCATCTTCTGGCCTGCTTGTCTCTCTTTCCCTAGTCGTGTCCTGTGCGCGCCTCTTGGCTATCTCTTCGGGCTCGGCCTCGATAAGAATGATTGCATCGGGTCCGAGTGCTTCGAGGACTTTTTCTGGTGTGCCAGGCCATAATCCATCATTTGTCCTGACAAACATGTGCGTATCTACTATCAGCAAATTGGTCCGAGCCATCTTCCTGATCTGGCGAGCGGCTTCAAGCTGGATCTTGGATTGTAGGCTGATGTCCTGACGTCGCATGTGGTCGCGATGGAGTTCTCGTCCGCTCTGGTTGAATAGTTGGTTCATCACGCTGCCGAAGTTGACGATTTTCAGCGGCACCCTTTTCTCTTGACTTATTTTCTCAACTTCCTGTAGTACAGTAGTCTTTCCTACTCCTGGTATGCCTGCGACTATGATTGTACCGGGCATTGATGATTTTCCTCCGGGGTTTTAGGTGCCGAGGATGGCCTTCATGCCCGGATATATCTCGGTAATCCTTTCTTTGACGAGTATCTGGTAGTATTGTTCCACAATACCCACGGTCAGCAGTATGCCTGTCCCGGTCCCGAAGGCGCCGAGGAAGTCTGCGCCGACCGCAATACATCCTATGACGATTGCCCCGAGAATGGTTACAGTTGGGATGTACCGTTGTAATATTTGCCGTATTGGTTCTCCGGATCGTCTGAATCCTTCGACTTGCATTCCAGAATCTATCAATTGTTTGGCGACCGTTTTTGAGTCCATCCCGCCGACTTCGACCCATGTTGCTGCAAAAAATACGCAGGCTAGAATGAAGAGACCTGTGTAGATTCCCGCCTGGACCGGATCATGGAGAACAGTGGACAAGGTTCTGGGAGAGAAGGTATAGTATGCTATTCCTTTGGTTGGTTGTAATTGTTGCTGGTTCGGAATCTGCGCGTAGCACCCTGGGATGATGTTCAGCCAAAAGTTGCTGCATGCCGCGTTGTATCTTTGGAAGACCAGTTGACCAATGAAGTAGACATTGCCGAAGAGTGCAGCTGCGAAGATGACTGGTATGTTAGAGACGTAGAAGAGTTTGATCGGGAACTTGCCTCTGTAGCCTCTATATCTCGCATAAGAGACAGGTATCTGTACTCTCAATCCGTTCAGATAGATGACGATCAGGAATACTGAGACTGTTGCTATTAGTCCTAGCATGTCGGGCAGGTTGCCTCCGCGGTAGAGCGCTCCGTACCATGCGTTGAAACTGAACAAGTTCTGTAATAATGGCCCTGAGGCTTGAGCGAAGGCTATCACCGCACCGAGGTATTTTCCGTCTGATGTGAGGTTGCCTGGAATGGGGGCGAAGGTTGACCAGACTACTGTTTGGGCTACGCCTGCAGCGATGAAGAGGCTGATTCCGCTTCCGAGTCCCCAGTTTTTCTGGAGCATCTCGTCTAGGAGTATGATAACTATCCCGGCGAATACTAGTTGTAAGAGTATGAGGAACTGGTTCTGGATTGATGGAAGGGTCCCGTTGACATTGTAGGCGCCTCCGAGTATGAACGCCGATCCTTCGAACAATGTCATCACTATCGACAGCACCTTGCTCGCTCCTGTGAAGAGCGCTCGGTCTTCGGGATGTGCCATATCGACATCTATCATTTTTGAGCCTTGTAATACTTGGAGGATCAGGCCTGCGGTGACGATGGGTCCTATTCCCAACTCGACTAGGGTGCCGCGTTGTGAGGCAAAGATGACTCGGAGTGGCCCGAACGGATCGGTTCCCTGTGAGGTGGGCGGGACTCCGAAGATAGGAGTCTCGGCCATGATGAGGTATATGATGAGGGAGAGTCCGGTCCAGAGTAGTTTCTCGGTGAAGCCGACTTTGCGCTCGGGTGATTTTACGCTTGGAAGAATTCTTGTAAGCGGTTTGAATATTTCTATGAAACGGACCGTAGGCTACTCATTCCTCCTTCCCCTTGCTGGGAAGGATCACTTCGCCGCCGGCCTCGCCTATCTTCGCTGTCGCCTTCTCGGACGATTTTTCGACGAGCACGCGTAATGGCTGATCGGTTCTGATCCGTCCGTCGCCGAGCAACTTGTCGTAGCCGGCCCGCCTGAGGTCCACTTCGAGTTTGCCATTGCTTTGCTTGGCGTATCCTTCGGAGAGCAACCGGTCCATCTGGAGCTTCAACTGTCCTATGTTGATGGTTCTGTTGGTCCTGTGGTTCGTAGACTTGAATCCTTTTTCGCTGATGGTCCATCCGTATCTGATGACGCTTGACCATTTGTGGCGTTTCCATCCGGCCTTACCATGACCACCTTGGCCTCCGCCTGCCCTGTGTTGGCCGGAGCGTCCCCAGCCATAAGTTCTGGAGCCTCTCAGAGTGCGAACTTTGCGAAAGCGGGTTGGCATTGTTAGGTTTTCTCCCTTTGAGCGAATGGAATTGGCTAAGTAACCTGTTTCCTTTCTGGTGGGCGTTGGAGCCTTTAGGCGGGTTTAAACTTTTTCCAGAATCGTCAAAGTCCTCTAACTTGTGAGAACTGGTTTGTTGACGGCTGGGAGCAGAGAAAGCCAATTAGGGCCATTGTTGGGCGCTTTGGCTTTGTCTAAGCGCGGGAGTTGCCAAGCCAGGTCAAAGGCGCAGGATTGAGGTTCCTGTCCCGTAGGGGTTCGTGGGTTCGAATCCCACCTCCCGCACCAAGAACACGTATCTTGCCAAGACCATGGTGCGACCTTTAGAAGCGCCTAACTCTTGGAGTAGATCCGAGACAAGAAATCGGGACTAGTCTTTTCAGGGGAAATCGGTCTGAGATTCCTAGCATTTCATCTGAACAGTTGAAGCGAATTTGATCTGCCCGCCTATGAATCGGCCAGAATTATCATTACTCCTCCGAGGCTTGTTGGTGCCTGCTATATCTAATTCCTGTGTTGAATCGGGTTAATTCATCGTTCGAAAGTTGGAGTTCTATGAATCAGGTTGTCCAGGTGCATCTTTTTTATCCAAGCATCATCACTTTTGGAGGAAGGGGAATTCGGGAATCCATTGATTTATTCGCAATTGTCATCGGACTTGTGGGCGGTTCGCTTGGAGGATGGGGATGATATCTTAATGAGTTTGAGAAGGTTTGTGGAGGTTAAGCGGATTCGGGCTGGGCTGTTGGAAGGGATTGGCTCGTTGAAGAAGGTGAGGCTGGGATATTATGATTTTGAGACGCGCAAGTATTCTTGGCAGGTGTTTGAAGAGGATATGGAGATTCTCAATCTCTCTGGGAACGTGTCGACGAAGGATGCTGGATACATTCCGCATGTTCATGTGGCTCTGGGGCGAAAGGATTTCTCGGTTCTTGGTGGTCATCTTGACGATGGATCACAGGCTAACATGGTCGAGGTTTTTGTTCGTGGACTGCCTGGTGAGCTTGTGAAGGCCCATGATCAGAAGATTGGTCTGAACGTGCTACAGCTTTCAAACAAGATCTAGACTCTTTAGACAGGGTCTATGCTCTGTGGAAAGTCGCTGTCCTTCGAGTCCTACCGGCCTATGGTATCAAAGATGGTCTTAAGCGAGTAGTGCTAGTGAAACCCGTAAGTCTCTGAGGGTGCACTGCTCGCATACTCCTCTCGGGTTCAGACGTTCGCCGCATATTGAGCACCATCTGTCCGTCCATTTCTTCGGTCGATAGTCGAGTAGAGATGTCGATAATACTGGCCGCATTTTCTATACTAGAGAACTGGTAATTTTGATAAAAACTTAGGTTCACTCCTCATCACAAATGCCAATCGGGAATATTTTGAATCATTTGTAATCCCTGCGTCTCGGGAGGGAGGTTGTCGAATTGAGCCAGAAGTTTTGGGCTAGTATCTGACGGTTCTCTCCTCACGGACCAAGTCGCCTATTACGGAATCTCGACCGTTTCACGATTGCTACAACTCACCCTCGAGTTTTTTCATCCATGGCAAGAAAAACCGGTCTCCGAACGATTCTATATCTTTACCTCGCGGTTTTCTTGACACGGATCGGGTTCGGAAGCGTCACAATAATCTTCCCGATATATCTGCACGCAGCAAGCTTCCAGGTGGGGTTGATTCTAGCGCTCTATCCCATAGCTGAGGCAACGTCTGCCATGCCGGTGGGTCGTTTGGCGGACCGGTTTAGTAGAAAGAGGCTGCATGTTTTCGGAATGTTCCTCATTACTATCTTGACTGCCGCGATAGGATTCACGACTGATCTGTACAAGGTGTCGATCATTCATGGTTTGATGGGTTTCTCGGCTGCAACGGCGGCCGTGACTTCCCTTACAATATTGGGAGATGCTACAAAGCAGACGAATCGTGGGAAAGGTATGGGTGGTTTTGATCTTGCTAATCTTGCGGGTTATGGTGTAGGTTTTGGTGTTGGATCGGTCTTGGTGAACTTGAGCTTCTTTCAGGGACACCTGAACTATGCATTCTGGCTCACCGCCTCGATCTTTCTGGTCACAGGTATTATTGCGATGCGGTTTCTTCAGGAGCCGGTGAAGGTGGAGGAGTTTCTGAGGAGGCCTGAGGTTCGTGAGCGGAAGATTGGGGGAAGGATTCGTCCGATAATGCCGGTCTGGATTGCGCAGACGGTGATTCTTGGTATGTACTTTTTGCTTCCTAAGGCGTTCAAGGATGCGAGTTATGTTCCGACTACCCAGGTTTTGATCTTTCTTGGTGTTCTTGGTGGGTTGTTTGTGTTGGGGAGCATACTCTTTGGTCATATTTCGGATAAGCTTGGACGGACCAAGATAATGATACTCGGTGCGTTTGGCGAGCTGGGCTTTCTTGGTGTTTTTGGTTGGTCGTTTCCGAATAATGGTTTCTTACGTTATGAGTTAGTTCTGGCGCCTTTGTTCTTTCTTGCGTCTGCGATAGCTCCTACGATTCTGGCTTATGTGAGTGATATTTCGGGTAAGGCTAAGCGGGGTTCTGCGAATGCATTGTATAGTATGGTTTTGAGCCTGGGTTTGGCTATTGGTAATATTGTTGGGGGTTTTGTTGGGGAGTATGGTATTCAATGGATCTTTTTGGCGGGTGCTGGGATATTATTTCCCTCGATAATTGCCAGCTCTGCCATGCTGGGCTCTAGAAGGAAATGAGGACGCGATATGGGCCCCACAGTTGAATGACTAGGGCTTTTTGCGGCATTCGGAGAGGGCCGGGAGGGTTCTTGTTTGTTCTCTGGGGCTGGAGAAAAATAATGGGGGGTGGGGATCAATAACAATTCTTAGGGTGAATTTGAAAAATGCCTGTAAAATCTTTTTTCTAGCGAATTCTTTCGCTGGTTCTTTGCTTTTGGATGTCGATTTGGTTCGGCAGAGGCAGAGTCGTGGTCTGTCCTAATGCATTCGGGAATGTCTCTTTCGCGTCTTGAAACTTCACAATCTACCCCCCCTTTTTTCCAACTTAATTTTCTCAGGCGCCTCAAAATGAGCGAGATCTGCTCCAAATCGCGTATTATGATACGAAAAGCATTTTGCGGAAATGGGTTCATTCATTTAAACATAGCGGAAATTCACGAGGACAACATCGGGGGCCAGAAAACATGCGCTCCGATTGCCGATCAGGGCTCAAAATGAACGATTTCCTCCCTGACGGGTAAGAAGGTCATAAATTTTCTAAAAGCGATGCAACTATACAAACGAATGGGTCGCCTGTTGACAATCCGATCGTCCTCAGTATCGCTGAGTTTGTACCGTCTGGCGGGAGTGATTGTCGAGGCTCAGTGAGGTAGGAGAATTGAAGCTAGGATCGCCAAGAGACCTGCCACGGGAAAAGTGATTGCCCATGCGAGTATTATGCTCCCGGTAGTGCTCCAGAAGACTTCTCTGTCGTTAGCCCGAGCTCCCGCTTTCGCGGCAGCAGCCACATGAGTAGTCGAGATGGGAGCTCCGAATATCGCGCCCGCACTAACTAGG
>VBBH01000333.1 GCA_005888695.1 Candidatus Bathyarchaeota archaeon | reverse complement strand
CAGGACACGCCGACAAGAGACTCTCGGGACGAGGCAAGGAGTACCCGCGAGAGGTCGAGGCCGCGAGAGAGATCGTCGCCCGATCCCGCGTAGCAATCAGCCACTAGGCTAGCTTCGAACCAATATCCCTGTTTCATCTGGACATCCCTCGCAATTGCGTTTTTCCACTAAAAGTCCGAGGGTCAGCTGTTCTATCGTTTGAGATCGATCACAGGTTGCAGAGCCCAAAGTAGGAAATAGTTCCTCAAGAGTTCGTTCTGACCGTGCCGGGATTCCGGAGCCTGGTACCGGGCAGTCCAACTGATTAGCGATGATGGTTGGGCCCTTGCCTGGAACCGTTAGCTCAACAGGAGAAGTACCAGGACAGATAGCCTGTGCCCCTTTGGGGCGCGTGGGTTCGAATCCCACTCCCGGCGCCACCTACTCGACCGCACTTCTGAGGCCCAGGTTGATACGTTTCCAAGAACGTTGTGATTCGCAAATTCTTTGTGTTAATCTAGTCTGGCAACCCTT
>VBBH01000332.1 GCA_005888695.1 Candidatus Bathyarchaeota archaeon | reverse complement strand
CGATCATTCATAGATGGCGAGGAAAGAATTGTGAGAGAAAACGTTCAGGCGGCGGTGGGCAAGAGCCAGCCGATTTCCCGTGAAGGGAATGTTGGCAGTGCCCAGGCCCAGGGACGCCACCAGTGAGTTTGTCAAAGACTTAGTTACGAGTCTAAGTCTCGTGTTACTGCCTCTCTCTTCCACAAGTTACTCCTTCGGGGGGAAATCAGAGAGAGGCACCGTTTTAAGCCAGTCAAACAACACTGACGGATATCCTAATCCCGGGGCTATTCGGTAATTGGATCGGTGTCGAGTCTGTGGCGCAGAGGAGTTCATCCCCTACGTCTGCAGGTACTGTGGTGGGGCTCACTGTGTCCTCCACCGTCTACCAGAAAATCATGAGTGCCCAAACATTCAACAGGCTCGTGCGCCTCGGCCTTACATTCGTTCCGAGCGTAAGGGCGCGATGAGGACACTACGTCCCCTGGGTGTTCCACGTCTGGCAAAATTTTCGACGATTTCGGGAAGAGAGCTCTCCTCTCTTTTGGTCGCCTGGGTTGTGCTGGGAGTCAGTTTCTCGATTTCGTATCTGTTCAATGGCGTGAGTCCGATTGACTTTGCCATCATCTTTCCCCTCACACTCGTACTAGTGGGGACGGGGTTTCTAGGTCACGAATTGGCGCATAAGTTCACGGCGGAGAAGTATGGTTGCTGGGCAGAATTCAAACTCTGGACGTATGGAGCTGTGATGGCTCTTCTGTTTGCTCTTGTCTCTCGCGGTACATTTGTATTTGCTGCTCCGGGAGCGGTTTACATTGCTTCTAGAGCCGGCTATTTCGGGGAAGGGCTCGATAGAAAGTCCAATGGAATCGTCTCTGTCATGGGTCCGCTGGTAAATGTCGTGGCGGCACTCATATTCTTGGTGGCTCTTGCAGGAGCAAGATTTTTGGGATTTCCCGATCCAAATGTAGCAGGTTTCAGGTTTCTTGCGTCGGGTGTTTCGTTGAACCTTTGGCTTTCGGCGTTCAACATGCTCCCGATCTTCATTCTGGATGGTCAGAAGGTGTTCGCATGGGACAAGAAAGTATGGGCGCTACTCGCAATCCCTTTGTGGATAGCAGCCTTTTGGGTGCCGACACTCTTGCGGTAATGGGTTGCGACCAAAGAAGGCTACCATCGTAGGGCACTTCTTCCGCAAAATCTATAATCCTGCCCGCATTTCTCGCACCTAACCTCGTTTTCATTATCGGGATCCACAGTCACCTTGATCTCGTTTCCACAATTGCAGGTGAACTCTATTGTGTTCTGTTCTACCGGCATTACGACTCGAACGGTCTTGGCTGCCAAACCCTTCTCCTTGTTCATGATATCATCGGAGGTCATTAGTGCCCTTGCCAGGGCCACAAGTTCGCCTTTGAGAGTGAAGAGTGCTACTGTAGACTTGACTTTTATCCCGTCGGTGAGTTTGAGGATTCCTGGGATCGCTAGGTCCGCGCCATGGCAGATCGCGTTAACTGCGGAGTCTCGTATGAAGATCTTTTGCACATATAAGAAGGCGGATTCCATGGGTTGGATTATTTTCCTGGTGATCTCTTCCTTCTTCTCTTGGGATTCTGCCTGAGACATTTCTAGGACGTCGTACAGATTGTGGATTGTTTCTTCCGTGAAGGGTCCGGCACGTGTTCTGCGCAGTTCTCGCATGTGGGCTCCCACGCCGAGAACTTCCCCGATGTCGCTTACGAGTTTTCGAATGTATGTCCCGGCTTGACAGCCGACTCTAAAGAGAACTAGCCGATCGTCTATCTCAATATCTTTGATGTAGTAGACTCGTCTCTTCCTCACTTCTCTCTTTACGGCCGCTCTTAACGGGGGTTTCTGATAGATCTCCCCGACGAACTCTTCCATGATGGAGAGTAGCTTGGTGGTTGGGACAGAGTCGTGAAGTGTCATGAGACATACGTACTCCTTCCCGGTGAGTAGGAACACTTGGATAATCTTGGTCGCATCTTCTAGGGCTAGTGGCAGTACGCCGGTGACCATTGGGTTTCTCCAGCCTGGGGACAGGCTTCTAGAGTCCCACCATGGCCTGCGTGTTTCAGCCCCAGCATCTTCTCCACCCATGCAACCACTTCATGGCTCGAAGGACCAGACGGTTTATCGAGGTTGATCAAGCCAAAGCGAACATGTTGGTCGAGAGAACGCTTTCCGGGGATACATCCGAAGGATGGATCAGTCTCTTCTTCTATCTTGACCAGTATTCTCTGTTCCCGTTCCCAGGGAGGTTTCTCCCGTGGGACTAGTGACAACCCCTGACTGCTCGCCTCCTCTCCAAAATTCAGAGAGCTACCTTCCTTCCTTCTTAAGATTCGCAGTTCATTGGGAGGAAAAGGCTTGTCCGTTCTTGGGGACTTTAGTCTATGCTTTTTTTGGTAGATTCGGTGGTGGTAATAGATTGTTCTGGGAGGACTGTGGTCTTCATGAATTCTGCGCGCTTTCCTCGGCCCGCCGCCTTCATCACTTCCTCGTCTGTCGCTCCTTTCTTTACATCGACTGATTCTGAGGTTGGTTCCAAATGCTTTACGTTGGTTCGTCGTCTTTTTACACCAGTCAGCTTAGGGGGACCTGTTACTAGAACGAAGTTCTTGTCGATGACGTCAACGATAACGCATTTGAGTCCTGCTTCGCGCCCAAGGGTTTTGACGCAGACTCGGCCCACTTCGATGCTTGCCATAGATGTTTTTCCTGACTTCTCGCGGCACTCATCGGCGGGGAAATATGTCATTTAAGGTTTGGTCTGATTCTTGGATCGCTCTGCCGTTTTTCTTCTGGTTCCGTTCATTACAGCTTTCGCAGCATCCACTAGGATTCTACTGATTGATTCTATTGGTCCAACGCTGGTGTCCAAGATCAATTGGTAGATTGAGAAATCTTCGACCTTGAACCCATAGTGCAACTTGTACCTCTCACTTTGGACTCTCTCCCGAGTAACTGTTTGCCTTCTGGCCTCCTCGACAGTCAATCGGTCTCTTTCAGCTATCCTTTGGATCCGGATGGGTTCCGGTGTTATCAGATGAATCCGAAGATC
>VBBH01000084.1 GCA_005888695.1 Candidatus Bathyarchaeota archaeon | reverse complement strand
TTATGAGGACGCTCGCCTTCAACTTGTCCAAGTGAGTAATCGGGGAACGGTCTCGATAGAGTTCCTTCTTCTCCTCCGGCGTCCCACCGAAAAAGTGCGTGCACCAAGTCCTATAGTGAGCATCGTCCGCGTAGTATTCGTCAACATAATCTGTTGGAGGAGCGATAGCCACACCACCCGCCCAGTCATCAGGATGAATCATCAATGCCATCAGTGTCAAGTAACCCCCGTATGATCCGCCGACTGCTGCGGGTTTACTTTTCAATCCGAGAACTTGTTGGGCATGTTTTGCTGCGTACTGGACGTCTTCAAGGTCTCCGCCTCCAAGGTCGCCTATGTTCAGATCTCTGAACTCCGCTCCGTATCCGTCGCTCCCGCGGAAGTTGGGCGCGAAAACATGGAATCCGCCGAGGACTAGTGCGGAAAGTTCTGGATACCACCAGTCACCCTGAAGTGCGGTTGGGCCTCCGTGGAGATACACGACTAGCTTCGCATCTGGGATCGGACTCTTGACAAGCCATCCGTGGATCTTTCGACCGTCGAATGAGGTGTACCATTGGCTTTGAGCGTGGAAGCTTGCTTCTTGGGTTGGTTTCGTGAGGTTCACGACTTTATCGTTTCGAAGCGCTTGGAGGAAAGGCGGCTGCGAGATACTGTTCGCAGTCCAGACGGGACCGTCCCGAGTGACCGTGCTAAAGAGAGCTGAGATATCCGCCAGTGGCTCTGACCATTTCTCGCTCCGCAGGTCGAGTGTCAACGGAGCCAGACGTCCTTCTTTCAGGATTATTCCGAAGAGATGGTTCTCGTCAAGCCAATCCACATATCCTGTTCCAGGAATCGGGATGTGCTTGACGGTCTCCAGGGCCGGAAAAGAGACTATCGCAATCTCCTGGGATCCACTTTGGGCGTCGACAGTATATGCCAACAGTCCTTTCTCTGAATAGACCGCTGGCGGATTGTATGGAGGCATTCCCTGATCCGGCGCCAAATGGACATCGGAAGGATTTGAGATTGGAAGCACTACTACGCGAGCATCTTGTCCACGTCCGACTGAGAAGGCCACGAGGCCTCTCTGATGATCGTAGGAAGCGCCAGTGATCTGCAGGTCGGTAGTATAGAGGTCATGGATGGTTCCATTGGCTTCAAGGAATCTTACGTAGATTGTTTTCATATCGTGGCCGACTACAATCCACTTGTCATCTGTGACCCAGAAAATGTGGAGTACCTGACCAAGAGGATCTTTAGTGATCCTCTCGATCTTGTTCTGTGAATAGTCAACGATGTAGATGTTGTAGTTTAGGTCGCCTGCCTTGTCTTTTGCAAATGCTACCTTAGGGCTTGATGGATCGTAGGGGAGCGCCATTCCGCCAAAGATGGGAAAGACGGTCTCTTCGCCAGGAGTTAGTAGATGGCTTTTGTTCGTCACCGGGTCCCAGCGATAAAGCAGCGGAACCCCGGTCTGGTTAGAAACATAGATGAAATCTGTTCGGTAGCGGTTGCCTGCTAGGCCGAGATAGAGAGGGTGTGAATAGAGCGAGCTGACCATGTCATAGCATTCGCTGGTCCTGAAATCCCTGACTAGTTGAACCTGCTCCATTGGAGCGCGGGTTAGGGAGGAACGCACATATCCTTATCGGATTAGAGGATTGACCTCCACTAGAAGGACCACCACGTTCCAGATGAGGGCGAGAGCGTTCACTATGTCTTTACTCAATAGTCACGATCAGATTCCAACGAAACTCGAGGACGGCCAATAGGGTGATCAGCATTCCCCGCGAACATTACACGGACCGGCCGATTACAAGTCCTAGGAAATCAGTCTCTTCAAGAGCCAAAAGGCTGGGCCTAAGGCCAGAGAATCTGAGAGTCCCAAGAATAATTCTCCTTTCATTGAATGTTGGGGCTACCGCTTCTCTGATTAGAGAAACGAGGGCAGAAGAAGTGCCTTGGGTTTATGCCGCTCGTCCTATGTATGTTGGTACAGTAGCCGGGTCAAACGTCGGGATAATCTGGGCAGCTCCCGGAGCACCTCTTGCAACAATGATAATGGAGGACCTGGTCGCTTGCGGGGCTGACGTATTCTTGGGCGTTGGAAGCCTTGGTGCAATCAAGCCATCCATCAAGATCGGCGATCAAGTAGTTCCAACGGTCGCGGTGAGAGATGAAGGTACATCCTACCACTACTTGCCGAGTCGAATCAAGGCGGTTTCTAGCCGTCTCATCACTCGCGCCATCGTGAACGCCTGTGACGAGCTCGGTGTGACGTGCCACCGGGGTCCCGTCTTGACGACTGACGCACCCTATCGAGAGACTCGACCAAAGATCATGTATTTCCAGAAAAGGGGTGTCCTGGGTGTAGACATGGAAACTTCTGCTCTCTTGTCTCTCGGAATTTACAGAAGAGTCCAAGTTGCCTGTATTCTGGCAGCCGCAAGCAACCTCACCAGCTCAAGAAAGAAGTCAGGCCCGTTCTATATCGAGGGGTCAAGGACAGCAAAGGATGCGGTACTCACTGCGGTGAAAGTGGCAGTGAAAGCGACCACCAGAATCGTCCCGTTCTAACTGCTCGACTGCAACGCGATAATCTCGTCTATGTCTTCACTCGAGAATCATAATCGTTTTTCAATTGGCCTAGAACGACTACGTCATGGTATCCATTGTCGAAGAACACTGCACTTCGTAACCTTCCTTCCTCTGTGAACCCTGTCTTAGCAGCTAGTTTCAGGCTGGCCGTGTTTTCCGCGTAGGTCCACCATTCTGTCCTGTGCAGGTTCATCTGTTCGAAGGCTAGTCCGAGCAAGAGATGCACAGTCTCAGTCCCGTATCCTTTTTTCCAAGCGTCCCTTTCTCCGAGTGCTAGTCCTAGGTTCGCGCTTGTCATTCGTCTTTGACGGGTATAGATCTGCAGTCCACCCCATCCGACAGGTCTCTTGCTCGCTTTCTCTTCGATGATGTAGTCTCGGCGGCTGATGTCTTCTCCCTTCAAGACCTTCTCATATTCCGTCTCAAGCATTACCATTGACTGGGAACTGTCTGGATACGAATTCCCAAGTCGCATTATCCCCTCGTCGTTCTTCCATTTGTGAAGCAGCTTCAGATCGTCCCGTTCGACGGGCCGGAGAACAACTTGTTTTCCTGTCAACATTTTCCAAAACCGAGCCGACTCAGCATGGACACAGGTCATTAAAAGAGTAGGCCGATGCGTCAGAGTAGCTCAACAGGGGCTCTCGATGACACTAGTTCCTCGGAGGCTCGTCAAGGGAGACACGATTGGCATTGTTAGTCCGGCGTCTCCTTTTCCGGCATGGTTTCCTCGACGTTTCGCTAGATCAGTAAGCAATCTTGAGTCCAAGGGCTACAAGGTCAAACTTGGCCCACACGTCCGTGACAAGCTGGGACACAAGGCGGGAAATAAAGAGGATCGGCTTTCAGACTTGCACGAAATGTACCGGGACAAGTCGGTGAGGCTACTCATGACAACCTTGGGAGGCTACAACTCGAACGAGTTGCTAGATGATCTAGATTATGATTTGGTGCGGCGGAATCCGAAAGGCCTGATCGGATACAGCGACATCACCGCTCTTCATCTGGCGATCCATTCGAAGACGGGACTGACCAGTTTCTACGGGCCTCATTTGATGAGTCAATTGGTGAATTCCCCGACGTTCTTCCGTATACTTTGGAGTGTTTTGAGAAGCTGGTCGGTCAAGCCCGTCCAGCAGGTAGGATTGAGTCTTCCAAGGTCTGGACTGAAGAGAGGTTGGAATACGATCAAGAAGATGATCGGCCTAGATCAATGAGGGCAACTACGGGATGGAGGGCGTTGAGAGCGGGGCATGCGAGCGGACCGCTGATTGGTGGCGAAATCAGTACCTTAGTCATTCAGACTGGTACTGAATACATGCCCTCCGTTGATGGAGCCATCTTCTTCTGGGAGGATTACGGATCGTCGCTCGCTTGGGTGGACCGGTACTTGGCGAGCCTTCGGACCAAGGGCGTTTTCGAAAGGATCAAGGGCATGCTGGTCGGACGCACGAGGACTGCAGGCTTCGAGCCAACGTCTACAGGGTACGGCGTCGACAATATTATTCTGGATAATACGAAGGGCTATGATTTTCCGGTGATGGTGAACATGGACTTTGGCCACACTGACCCAATGATGACCTTACCGATTGGCGTCAGGGCTACGATGCACGCAGAGAAGGGATATCTTAGTATCGACGAGCCCGCAATAGTATGAACTTCGCTGAGAGAATCTGCTCGTATTTGTTCGGAAGATAATAATGATTTGAAGCGCCCAAGTACTCTTGCTCTTCTACTTCTGATATCCGCAGCCATTCCACTAGGGTTCTTACCCGTGTGGGTTGTCCTAGGAACAATTTCACCATACCTTGCCTTTGCGTTCTTCATACTGCCGGTACTCGTGTTCACTCCACTCTTCCTCTTCGCAAGCATCAGACGCACGGTGAGAAAGACAAAACAACGACTTGAGAAACTGATCCCGACAAGTTGCGTTATTTGCGGAGAGCCTCTTCCAAATGCCTCTCTCCGTCAGGCCAAGCGAGTCCAAGGTCCCCACTATGAGACTGTTCATCCCGAGGTTTGGAGTTGGTCTCAAAAGTGGAGGAGGAGAGCGTTGCCGGTTGTACTGCCTACGTTCTTTGTTGTTACTACGATAGCAACCTACGGACTAATCATCCGTGATTATCTTCTGTTCATTGTTGGCGTAGCGCTCTTTTGGATCTCGATCCTAGGAATGAATTGGTTTCAAAAAAGGAAGCTGGAAAGTTTCAAAACCCAATGGAAAAACGGAATGGATGACTGAAGTCACACCACACTTTTAGCCAGTTCGAGCTTTCCCGGCCGATGAGTATTCGGGGATATCTAGTTCAAGGAATACTTCCGCAATGTCTCCCATGGTCTGTTTGAAGTGATGCTTTTCGTAGAACCTTTTGGCTCTGTCGTGGATGGTCGAGGTTTCGACCCCGACTGCGCCCCTCGCTAGAGAGTCTTTGATCATTTCTCGGATAAGGAGTGTTCCTACACCTTTTCCTCGATGCTCCGACGAGACATAGTTGGCAGATATGAAGGCGTTCGGGCCGCCGTCTATGATGTCTTCATGAATAATGTAATGGATGAACCCGACAATTCTCTTGTTAGATTGTGCAACGAGGATTTCGTGATCGTGGATTGCTCTCTTTACTGATTCTAATCGTCCGGATTCTGGTTTCCAATCGAACCATTCAGAGAGAAGACGGTCGACTGCAGAAGCATCTGTCATCCGGGCTCTTCTTATGACGAGAAGTTTGGTCAAACCTCATCGGAACCCCTCCTTGCAGAGCAGGAATGACATACCATTGCACGGATAAAGCCTTTCCGATATAGATAGGAGCCGAGGGCTGGACTTGACCGGTTCATGAAGTCCCGCGGTGTTTCGTTGACCACCAAAGAGATTGTCGCGGCTCAGAGTTTCTGGTCAAATCCGAAACCTATTTTGCGAAGAAACTCGGCCTCTATACAGCGAACTTAGGTATTGCGAGCATATACTTCGTACCTTTCCTTCGCCATAGTTTGGTCGCTCATCGCAGCATTGCAAGCGGCGGGGCTTCACCCGTTGAATGTTGGCATTGCGTCTGTGAGTGGCATTGGAGGGTTTCTTACTGGAGCAATCGCTGCCCGCGGTACGATACGGGAAATTGAGAAGAAAGGCGAGTATCATACGAGCCGGAATAGACTCTTATTAGCGCTCGGAGTGGGGTTGGTGATTATAGCGGTATCAGGGTACTTGATTGAGACAGAAGCGATACCGTTGAGTGTACTGTCGCAGGTCCTGTCTGTGTATGCGGCTTTACCCGCCCTCTATCTGGCAGGGGCCGTGACCTTCAGAAGGTGGGAGTTGAAGAATGGAAAGGAGATCCATTGGGAAGGAACCTGGACAGGAACGTTCTACGCCATTCCCAAAGGACTTACGTGGCAGGAGCGATATCAATATCGTTACGAACAGCGAGAGCGATTGCGGGGCGGAAACTCAGTGGAACGGGCGACTACAAAATGAGCCATACTCGGATTAGCTCTCGACCTGAACGTCCTCCCTTCCGACCTGCTTGCTTTCTCTCATCCAATTAGCTTCAGGCTCAGCGAGCCTCTAAGAGCTCACGTTAATACCCCTGAGGCCATTTTGTTGAAGATGAGATCTTGAAGAAGAGCACTGAGAAACTACTCATGAAAATTTACGCTGGTCGAGCCGATGTTCACCTCGATCTATACCGACTGTCGAACAAGCATCGGCGCAATCACGGGCGGGATTGCGACATGTACCCTAGCGACCCATTGCAGGCACCTCTATGGACAGTACTTGCATCATTGACTCATGCGCGACGAATGTTAGAGATTGGCTGCGGCCATGGGTACACGACTGCGGTGATGGCTTCGGCGGCCGGGTCCAATTGTCACGTGGATACGATTGAAGAGGATCCACTGCATGCAGCTCTTGCAGAGCAGGCGTTCCAGCAGCGAGATCTTTCTAGGCGCATCACTGTTCTCCCTGGGCGAGGATTAAGCGTACTTCCCAAGCTGAAGGGCCGCTACGACGTTGTGTTTCTGGACGGCGACTGGCGTGAATACCCACGATATGTTCCACATCTCCGCCGTCTCACGCGTCCGGGCAGCGTTGTTGTAACCGCGAATCTCAACCCACTCTTTGGAGGCTGGGGCACAAGGTTGCCCGGAAAGCCAGCGATCCAATCCTACCTGACACGTCTCGTAAGAGATCCGCATTTTCGCACATACGTGGTTCCTAGAGAATGGCATTCAATCAGCGTGCGCGTGTAGCGCCCAGAGTATTGAGTGAGTAATTCGCGTTAATCTTTGATAACATCAAACGCTAGGACAGAATGCTGACGAGTAGGGCAAAGCGGACGGTTCTACCCAAAGCTTTGAACTGTTGGCTGAATTGGGAGCCCAGAGAATGGCCTACAAGACGTGCTTGATCATTGGACCCGACGGAAGTACCCAATCTCACATTCACAATCTGATGGGTTGCTTCGCGCTAGCGAGCACGAAGGAAAGAGCCAGGATGAAGCTAAAGTCTGTCATTCCCGAATACTTCAGCTGGCTCCGTTCTCACGAAGAAGAAGTCGTGATCCCAACCAGGCCGAAGCTCGCCATAGTACAAGAATTACGAATTAGAGGAAGCCCAGGCGACGCCGGCGGCCCTGATCCTCTCCTTCATTGTGACAGGGTAGCGGCCTCGCATGGAGACATAACACGTTGCCTTCGGCTTCTCGCCTACACGAGAGAGGACCTGCTACAGCTCGTGTCTGGACTATCGAGGAAAGCGCTAGCCTGGAAGCCTCGACGAGAACCAAGGAGCGTCCAAGACGCGCTTCGACACATCGCCCAGGTCGACATCTGGTATCTATCCAGAATCGGAGCAGACCCGCGTCTCGACAAGACAAAGATGAGAGACATCTTCACGTTCCTCGACTATTCTCGGTCACTCGTCAGAGAAGCCTT
>VBBH01000083.1 GCA_005888695.1 Candidatus Bathyarchaeota archaeon | reverse complement strand
GTAACCGATCCCACGAGTCCAAAGGACACGAGCGACTTCTTGGCCGGGGACCGTGGAAGCGACAGCCCCGCATTGACGGATCATACCTCGATCCTCTTTGACCGGTCACTCAACCTGCTCGTGATCCCGGTCGAGATCGCGCAGATACAAAGCGCTCCATCTAATCAATGGGCCTACGGAACCATGGTCTTCCAGGGAGCCTACGTGTTCAGTGTTACAGTTCAGAACGGCATAGTCTTCCGCGGCGGAATAACACATCTCCCATCTGGCGAGCTTCCAAACTGGAACAATAGCAGCCTCTTCGTCAAGCGTGCCCTGTACATTGGTAACGTGCTCTACACTGTCAGCGATGACAAGGTAATGATGAACAATCTATCCGACCTGTCAGGACTTGGGTCTGTCAGTCTCTCCTGAATCGTCAGTGTATGAAGTCCCAATTTTTTTTCATTTCTTACTCTTCAATTGCTTCTCTAATTCTCTCAGGAACTTCTCTTTTGCGTCTGGGACCAAGAGAAAGTAGGCCAGAGTCATCCGGAAGAGGGAAGATTTTGTCAAGCCTTTGATCTCTCCCGCTTTGACCGCTTTGGAGAAAGAGCTTAGAAACAATTGATGAGACAATACTTCGTGTCTGAGTTCGTTGAGGGCTTGAGTTATGTTCTCATAAGACATCTCTGTCAAAGGGCTACACTCGATTACAAAGAAGCCTGTTCCCAGATAACATCTTTGCTCGTCTTAGGTGGTAGGACAAATAAGAAGCGTCAAGGGGGGAATATGAAATATGGAAATCAAAAGAGTTGGTTCGCAACCTTCTGTCAAGGGATCGTCAGACTGGTTTACTGGAAATGTTCGGATGGATCCGCTTTTTCAGGCACCTGATCCGGCGCTTGTTCAAGCTGCCAGCGTTACCTTCGAGCCGGGAGCACGGACTGCATGGCATACTCATCCCCTCGGTCAGGCCCTCATCGTCACTGGCGGCAAGGGCTGGGTTCAACATGAAGGCGGACATGTCGAGGAGATTCGTCCTGGTGATGTAGTATTGTCTTCGCCTGGAGAGAAGCATTGGCATGGGGCTACGCCGACGACGGCTGTGACGCATATTGCCATTCAGGAAAAGCGTGAAGGGAAATTTGTCGACTGGATGAAACATGTCAGCGACGAAGAATACCGCAATGGTAAATCCCATTGAGACGAACCCCCTATCTCAATCGGTAAACTAATATTACAGATTGAGCTCCTCGAATTTGACATGCCAATAACTGCGCTTGAGAATCCGCGAGGGCTTCGCTCGATTACGCCCTACCTCTTTGTCCAGGACCCGGACAAACTGATTGACTTTCTGAAACGGGCGTTCGATGCAGAGCAGACAATTCGTGGAGCGCGGCCTGACGGCACAGTCATGCATGCCGAGGTCAGGATTGGAGATTCATCAGTTATGATGGGCTCGCCGATAGGCAAGTTCGGACCGTTGAAAAGCTCAATCTATCTCTACGTGAAGAACTGCGATGCAGTCTACCAGCAGGCAATCAAAGCCGGCGGGGTCTCAGTAATGGAGCCGGATGATATGCAGACTGGCGAACGCTACGGTGCCATAACGGACCCAGCCGGAAACATCTGGTGGATCGCTACGCACATTGAAAACCCATCAAAAGAGGAGGTAGCAAAGCGTTTCAAAACCTCCTTCCCACACAAGAGCGTCAGCAAGACTGAAGGTTAGCCTTCGTAGACAAGCATTCGGATATCGTAGCCAAGAATGTGATCTTCACAACCGTTCAGCAGAGCTCTTGAGCTGCGTCCTGATTCGAGAGTGCTTTGAGGCTTCTTCGAAGAGCGCTGCGAGCTCGTCTGGCCTGATGAGGAGGGGCATGCGAGAGAATTGTTTCCCGTGAAATACGCAGAACCGTAGCGTCTCTGAACCGTCGTCGAACCTGAGAAGTTGGATCGCAGGCTCCCAGCTGTGATTCTGCATCTGGACTCGGATTGATGCTTCCTCGATGACTTGGCCTTTTCCCCACTCGAAGCTGAACGGCCGCGGTATGGCTCGCTTAGTTGCGGACCGGATCTTCTTTCCCATATCGTATCACACTAGAGGACCATTTTCTACACAATCGCGGTATTTTCCTTTGCTCTGCGTCTGGACCTGACGACCTAGCCGCAGCCAGAGAAGCAGAAATCAGGAGTAAGGTTTTCCTCAACCTTATACCGCTTGTAAGGATTTTTCTGTCGAGGGTGGAAGAACCATTGGTGGTAAAAGCGAATTCGTCGGGACGCGGTGAGTCTGGGATGGACGTCTGCATGTTCTGCGAGCGACTCCGGAACCCTAGCGAGCTCGCTGACTGTTTGGTCTACGAGGACGAGCTTTTCCACGTCTCGCATCAACTGAACGAGGAAGGCCAGACCTATCTAGGCTCTGTCATAATTCAAAGCCGGCGTCACGTCCATGACTTGGCAGAGTTGACGGAGAAAGAGGCCTCTTGGCTGGGCTCGCTCATAACTCGTTCGAGCCGGGCTCTGAAGAATTGCACCGGTGCAGGCTGGACTTATGCTGAGTCCTTCCTCGAACGATACCAGCATGTTCATGTCATTGTCACAGCTCGGTATCCGAGTATGCCGAAGGAGTGCATCCGACTTGCAATCCGGAAGTGGCCGGGCGCTCCTAGGGGAACTCGCCCCGATGTGATCGAACTCTCACGAAAATTGCGTGCCGGCATGTCCTCCGGGAAATAGACGACCCAACCGAGCTCTTGAACGAGATTCGATTAACGCGAATTACTCCCTAGTGCTTGCTGTACCCTTTTGGCTCGGTCTTTGAGGCCGCGACGCTCACAAACTGCAAGCTGGATCTCAAGGGGTGGAACATTAATCTTGTATCCATTCCAACGGACTGTTTGAAGCCCGGCCCTCGCGGCAGGGCCGAAATCGCTCGGTCCTCGATCGTCCACCCACTTCTCTACGTCTCCCACCCACTCTATCCTTGCTTGGGCGAAGGCTCTACCGAACCATCTTGCTATCCACCCGTGACTCTCTTGAACTGGCTCAACAAGCCAATCAGACAATACTAGTCCGAGTTGCCGTGCTCCGCTTTCGTCCGTGATAATGTCGAGGTCCCTGGGGACCAAGTCAACTCCCCGTATAGCCAAGGCGGCGCTACCCGCCAGCCACCAATCAATATTCTCTCCAGAAATTCGTTCTAGAAAACTCAGCAAAGCCTTGTCCCAGGGCACAGGCCTGGCACCCGCAGCCTGTAGAATCATCTCTTCGGCAAAGGACACAAAGCGTGCAAAGATTTGATCTATATGCTGCGTGTTGGCATCGAAGACTCGAGCGAAGCCGTCGACTGTCTCGACGAAACCAAGGTCCTTAGACGCTTTGTGGAATGACGGGCCTAGCTCGGATACGAGAAAGTACGTCTTGTCGCCCGCAGTCTTCCGATTGATTCTCATTACTTTCCACCTCCCTACAGCTCATCATGTGTCTGAATAACCGCAAGGAGCAAGGCTGAAGGCTCGGGGAGGAGTGAGTTACCAATAATTTCAAGTTGCCACAACTATAGCCGTTGAGGATCGAACACGATCTCATAGATATTGCCATCAGGTCCACGGAAATGCTGCCAAGCATATCCATTCTCGCCCTTCTTGGCTTCTCCAATGAGCTCTACACCCGCTTTACTAAGCCGCTTGCGAGCCTCGTCCATATCATCTACCAAGAACCCCACAACGGGTGCAGAAGAGACGTGTTTATTGTATTTCCAGTTGGGCCCAAAAACCTCAACCTTGTCGCCGTCTCCAGTGAGAAGAACTGCGAAACCCCTCTTCTGCATGGGTCAACTCTAATCCCAAGGTATCGCGAAGTAGCTTTACCATGCCAGCAAATTCCTTGGTTCGAACTCCCATCCAGACCAGACCACGTGTCATCATCCGACTAGACTGACTTCGGCGTGGCACCGGCCATGAGCCGGGTTCTATCAGCTCGACGACGTTCCCGTCGGGGTCCCTGAAGTAGATTGAACGATTTCCTTTCTGCCATGTTTTTTCGGCTTCAATGGCCACACCGTTTTTTCTGATTGTTTCTTTCCATTCGTCGTAGTTCTTCGGGTCGATCTCGAACGCTATGTGCGTTTTGCCGAGTTCGTAGATTTGGGGTAGAGCTTTCTCGCCTTCTTCATGATGCTCGTGTTTCAGATATTTTGGGTCGAAGAGTAGAAGCATGCTCTGGCCTGCGATGAGGAAGACGTGTCTTCCTTTGAGCTGGCTCTCGATTTCTAGTCCCAGAACTTTAGTATAGAATCTGGCGCTTCGTTCTAAGTTTGCAACATAGAGCGATGTTTCAACTAGGGTGGCGATCTTAGGGGCTACGACCAAGCTGAGGCAACCGGGATTTGTTCTATTAGCGGAAAGGTATCGCTCCGCTTTCGCGATTCCCGTTATTATCAAGGAGACCTATTGTACAATTGCCCGCGCAGTCCAATCCATCTGCGGACTTTGAGTGAATAGGCTGTCCAGCGCTGACCCATTCCTTCCATCCCACGTTCATTTCTTTCGCCGGGATTCCGTGTTCCACCAGCTTCAATGCTCCTAGGGTGGAGAGGTGGCAGTACTGGTTGTAGCAGTAGGCCACTATTTCTTTGTCTCTCGGCAGTTCTTGGTATCTTTTGTCTATCTCTTCAAGGGGCATTGAGACAGCACCTTTGATATGCCCTCTTTGGTAGTCCTCTTTATCTCTCAAGTCTAGCAGCAAAAGATCTGGATTGTCGTGTTTCACAGAATCTACTACATCGGCGAGCTGCTTCACGGCCAGAAGTCTCAGCTCAAAGTATTCCTTGAGTCGTATCAAGTCCGGTCTTACCATCACTAAACTCTTGCTCATGCTCTCTCAATTGTTGTAATGCATTTTCGAGTTAATAGGTCTGAGCGGAAATTCCTGTCCGTTAGGGACCAGAATGTTATCTGGCTACATCTCGTGATCAGATTTTCTGGATTGCGACGATGTTAGTGCTCGGTCGAATTGAAAGTCTGGTTTGCCGAAGGGATGGTTTTGCGAGTACCACGCGTAGGTTTCTTTCATTCCGTCGCTTAGCCCTCGAGGAGTGAAACCTAGGTCTCTTTGGGCCTTCTGAATACTCATGATCCACGGACTCGTTGGTAGGGGAAAGCCCCTTTTCAGATCTCGACTCACGAGACTCTCATCGTAGTGAATAATTTTCACATGCTCTGTGCAAGGCTTCGCGGCCGATTCTACCCAGAGGTCGAGTGTGACCGCTCTCGGTCCAGCAATATTGTAGACTTGGCCAACAGCGGCCTTCGATCGGAGAGCCGCAGCAAATCCTTTCGCAACGTCATCAACATGGACTGCGTGAGTGACGGAGGTCCCATCACCGGGAACCGGTATCGGTCTCCGAGCCTCTGCTCTGTCAAAGACGTAGGCTTCTCGATAGAGGTAGTTGTGAGGGCCATAGATTACCGTGGGTCTGAGAATTGTAACGGGAAAACCTCGTTCCTCAAAGGCTTTGAGGAGAAGTCTCTCGCACTGAGACTTGTTTTCTGGATATGTTCGACTGCCAGTCCAAGCCATGATCGGGTCTTCCTCGAACACTGGAAATTCCCATCTGTCCTGGTAGACTGCTCCCGTGCTACAATGGACAAACCGTTGGATTCTTCCTTCAAAGATCCTGATCATCGCCTCTGTGTCTTCAGGCTCTTGAGCCGTGATGTCTACGATAGCATCGAAGTCTTCCTTCTCTAAGATACTCTTGAGCCTCGGGAGATCTTTCCTGTCACACTTCAAATGCCTGACACCGAGCGGTTGCTCTGTCGTCCCCCGGTTCAGTGTCGTGACCTGATAACCGTCCTTCAACAGGTTAAGGACGGTATGGAGTCCGACAAACTTGGATCCGCCGATGACTAGAACGCTTGTCATGACTGCTGTTGGCTTCAGGGTTCGGAGATTAGAATTGGCCGGGGACAGGAGCGTCGTCAAGGGACGCGGATGTCCCTTTACTGCTTATATTCTGGAGTAACAAGATTAGAGCTGGTAACATTGAGTAAGCGTCGGGTGGTGGGGCGCGAGTTCGATGTTGAAAGTTTCCTTCACAGGAGAACAGTTGGTTGCGAAGCTGATGTTTGTGCGGTAATCAAGGCTGTGAAGCGGCTAGGTTCGGAATGGAGGATTCTCATTGCATATTATCTGCTGGACAAACCGTTACGTTTCAACGACCTTCTGAGGAAGGGTAAGCCCGATGATCTAAACGCTCGGACACTTTCGAGGACCCTGAAGTATCTAGAGCGGATGGGAATAGTTCAGAGGGAAGTCGTCGGTACTCAACCCTTCTCTGTAGTTTACCGTCTAACCGAGAAAGGGAGAGACATGGAGGAGATTCTGGAGGCTTACAGAAGATGGGGCGAAAAGTGGACCGCGCCTGCTGTCCAAGCAATCAAAACAGTGAGCGCGAGAAACACCAACTTAGACATTCATCAATCTTCCGGGGCAGGTAGAGTTTCAACTCCCAAAATTCCTCGATAGTGTTATGGTTAGCCCGAAAAAATAAACCCGTAGATTCTTAGCCGGGAAACAATGTCTAATACAGGAGAGACGCCCGCGCATTATTAGTTGGTGCGAATTTGACAACCTTGCGCATCAGCGTAGACTTAGCATTGGAGCCATCAGCGGCGTTCAACATCCTGTTTGACGAGTTAGCCGTGGCCCTAGCAAGGGTCGGACTCGAACTCGAGCCGGGCCCTGGTGGCCGCGTTGTCGAGCGAGGAGTCCAAGTCGGAAAAGTCCAATCCTGGCAATCAGGAAAACACATTCTCGTCGAGTGGCACCAGGCCGATTGGAAGCCGGATGAGACTACGAAGGTGGAGATTCGATTCGAGCCGCTAAAGAACGGGACCCGTGTAACTGTGGAGCATCATGATTGGGGCAGTCTACTCAACGACCAGGCTGGAGAACTTGCCGGTTGGTTCGCGAGCGAGGTAGTGGCTCCTCTCTTTCAGGCCACCGCTCCTATCCGTTTCGGTGATTGGCTCACCGACCGTCTAGCACGTCGACCTTCAGGAATGCTAGCCCGAGACGGCTATCGCGACCCGACGCATCATCGTCCCAACTTCCTAGCAATTCTGTCCGCACTGCGACTAAAGAGCGATGATTATCTTCTCGAGATTGGTTGTGGGGGCGGGGCGTTTCTACAGTATGCACTCGCAAGCGGTTGTAAAGCCGCCGGGCTAGACCACAGTCCTGATATGGTCAAAGTTGCAATAGACCTCAATCGGAAAGCAGTAAGCCAAGGACGACTGAAAGTTGTTCAAGGTGAAGCCAATCAACTGCCATATCCGGATGGAAAGTTTACGTGCGCGGTCATGACGAATCTATTGGGCTTTCTAGCAGACCCGATAGGAGTGCTCATGGAGATTAGACGCGTCATTTCCTCCCCTGGACGCATCGCCATCTGCACATTGACATCAGAGATGAAGGGAACGATGGCCGCGCCAGAGCCAATAGCTTCAAGGTTACACTTCTATACGGACCAAGAACTGCCCGAGATGG
>VBBH01000329.1 GCA_005888695.1 Candidatus Bathyarchaeota archaeon | reverse complement strand
CAATGAGCTCCTTGAGGAAAGCTAAACCTTCAGGCTTGTAGGATAACGCCCCGCCCATTACTTTCTTGCCGACCCTCACAACCGTCCATCCGCGTCGAACCAGCTGCGATAAGCTAGGGTTCCCCAGAAGGAAGACCCCATTTTCTTTCAAGGACTTGATGCAACGTGATAAGGAACTCTTGCCTATCACGTCAAAAATGACGTTGTAGGTCTCTCCGTTTTTGGTAAAATCCTCCCTAGTGTAATCGATGACATGGTCGGCGCCTATGGAGCCCAGCATGGCCAATTTGCCTGTGCTGTCCACGGCGGTTACTTCGGCTCCGAATGACTTCGCAAGTTGTACGGCGAGAGTGCCTACAGTTCCGCCTGCACCAATAATCAAGACCTTCTGCCCGCTCTGAATGTCGCTTTTCTGAGCAAGTGCAACGCATGAAGTCCACCGACGGGAACCGCCGCCGCTTCCTCAAATGTCATGTTCGCTGGCTTTGTTGCGATCAGCCCAGTTTCAGCCATGCAGTTGTACTCGGCATAAGCACCTAGACGCAGACCAGTGAACGCGAAAACCTGGTCACCCGGTCTGAACAGTTTCACAGCAGTGCCTACCGATTCAATTTCGCCTGCTAGTTCTTGTCCCAGTATTTTTCTTCTGGGCCCTCTGAAACCGAATCCTATCCGTGCGAGTGGCCACAGCCAAATAGGCATCTTGAATTTTCGAAGTTCGCAGTCTCCTGCTGTTACTGTTGCCGCGAGGACTCTTATCAGAACTTCATTGTCTTTCGGAGTCGGTCTCTCTACCTCTTTGAGCTGGAGAACGTCCGGTGGTCCGTATTTTGTGCATACAATCGCCTTCATCTTCAATGCTAGTCACAATGGAGGCAGATGCTATTCTGCGCGCACTTCGCTTCCTGTTTAGACCCACGTCCATGCGTACCATACAGTCAGGACGTTGAACCCTAGTCCTACAATTATCAAGAATCGGTCATACGCGGAAGGATATCCAGGCAGTCCGAGGAGATTGAAACCTAGAAAGAAGATGGCGACGATGATGTTTGCCCAGCGATTCACGGGATTGTTCAATGTCAAGGATAGGAAAAACATGACAACTGGAATCACCATTAGGACTGCGATTCCTAGCCAGAGATTCTCAGTTACTTGGATACCTCCTATCTTTCCCTCTTTGTAATCCCCGCTGTATATTCGCAGCACATCTCCCAAGAGGTAGGTTAGCATTAGGGCTGCCCATGACGCTGAGAGGATTATTTTCACATCTTCCATAATTCGATGACCTACCCATGCTTCCTTAATACTATCGACCCCTCAAGATGGGTTGGGTAGAACATGATAATCAGCGGTGACATTCGTTGAAAGAACCGATTTCGAAGAAGAATCTTGATGGCTATGGTGCGCCCCTGATTCCTTGGGAGAAGGTGCGCAAGCGTCTGCAGGAAGGATTTACTCAAGCTCCGAAAACGGGAGGACCGGATCGACATACGGCTTGGCTGGCGACCGTCCGTCCCGACGGCAGACCGCACGTTATGCCAGTGGGAATCCTTTTGATAGATGGCACCTTCTACTTCACGTCTGGTCCTAAGACCCGTAAAGCCAAGAATCTTACGCGTAATCCTAACTGCGTCATAACGCTCGCAACTCACGACTTCGATTTTGTAGTGGAAGGTGCGGCTTTGAAGGTAGTAGATCCCGCCAAGCTGCGGCAAATTGCTGATGCGTATGCGAAGCAGGGATGGAAACCGACGGTCGTCAAGAGCGCCTTCACAGCAAAGTACAGTGCACCAAGCGCAGGGCCACCTCCGTGGGAAGTGTATGAAATGAGGCCGGATACAATCTTCGCGTTGGGTACTTCCGAGCCCTTCGGTGCGACCCGATGGCACTTCCAAAAGAATGCTCGACGAAAATGATCGTCAAACTGATGAGCTCTCGATGCTAAGAGCTACAATCTTTGGCAGACGCTTTGGGCGGATGAGCGTGGGGCTTGGGGCTAGAGATACCTCTGTCAACTTCAACTATAAAGCCCACATAGCGCCATTCATTCCTGAAGATTCATGGTGGCGCAGGTTCAAGTCGATCTGACCAAGGCGAACGCGATAGAATTCACGACGAGGGATGAGCCTTGGATAAAATACAAACTCGATGACGGTACGCTCCTATTTGGACGGTTAGTGATTGCTAAGATTTTCAGAGGGGAAGAGTATGACCCGGCTGGTCAGCCCGTCTATGCTTGGAGTTCTCAGAACCTCTTCGCAACGATCGTCCCTAAACCGCTCAGGGGAACTCCCACGAATCCTCCACCTACCGCCCTTGATCCAAATACCACGAACACTACCCAGGTGGATTTCGAGCGTGTCGGTCCGGAAAGATGGAATGTATACGAGATCTCGGATGGAAGTGTATTGAGAGCTAAG